>JAFCFG010000152.1 GCA_017608725.1 Candidatus Iainarchaeum sp. | reverse complement strand
AGGCGAGGAAATCGAGATAAAGCCGGGCTTAACAATAAAGAAAGCCAACCAAACATATTACCAAACTGTCAAGACCAAAATAAAGGCGCTTTACCGTGGTAAGTACCGCATAGAGGAAGCATTGCCAGGTGGTTCGCTCGCGATAGAGACAGAGCTGGACCCAAGTTTAACACAGGCCGATGCATTATCTGGTTCTGTAGCAAGTCACATCGGTAAGTTGCCTGAAATAAGTGACAAGCTCAAGATCAAGATAAGCTTGTTTGAAAAGATAATAGGCATGGAACAAGAGACAGCGGTGGAGCCAATAAAAATGAACGAAATGTTGTTGCTCAATGTAAATACGAGCATTACTGTTGGCCAGGTTGTAAAGTTAAAAGACCAAGAGGTAACGCTGGCATTGCGTATCCCTGTTGTTCCGCTTGTGGGCGAGAATGTTGGCATAGCAAGAAACATAAACGGGCATTGGCGCCTTATTGGTTACGGCGAGATTCTACCTTTAGACTGAGCTTCTCTTGCAAGGTCACATTGTTGTCGCAAAACACATTCATCACATTTCGCTTTCTTCTTGCATATATTCTTGCAATGCTCCACAATGAGAGCATGATATTCTTTGTACAGTTCTATGTCACAGGGCAAATTTTCCATGAAGAACTTTTGCCACCTGTCATAGCTCTTTAGCTGTAATGAAAAGAGGCGTGAAAAAAGCCTTCGTGTGTATGCATCGATAACAAAATACGGCTGGGCAAAAGCATAGAGCAAGATGCTGTCTGCAGTTTCTTTGCCTATTCCGTGCAAGGCAAGAAGCGAGGAGCGTGAAGGCACATGCAATCTCTTATCCTTTCCTTTGCACAACGTAAGAAAAAACCTGGCAAGCTCTTTAACACGTTTTGCTTTCTGATTATAGTAGCCTGCAGGCCTTATCAGCCTGGCCAACTCTCGCTCATTGCTTGTGGCAATAGCATGCATGCTTAGCTTCTGTGCGCGCGCTAAGTTTGCCAAGGCTTTTTCAACATTTCGCCATGCTGTATTCTGCGTAAGTATTGCGCCGAGAGCAATTTCGAAACACGCCTCATGCTTGTTTTTGGCATATTCAACAGGCCACCATCCCTGCTTGCCATAGCAACTCAAGAGCATGTTGTAAATTTGCATAAGCCTGGTTTTCATTTTGCAAAAAATTAAGATAAGCATCAGCGCTCACTATCGCTGTGATTACCAGCTTCAGGCACCTTAACCATATCTGTTACCTTATCCTCTTGCTGTAGCTTAACAATACGCACACCTTGCGTGGCCCTGCCCATAGCCCTTATATCCTTCACAGCAGTCCTTATCACCATACCTTTTGCTGTCGTAACTATGATGCTGTCCTTATCGCTGACAGCTATCGCGCTTACAACCTTGCCTGTTCTTTCTGTTACTTTCATATTTATCACACCCTTGCCAGCTCTTGCAGTTAGCCTATATTCTCCTAAAGCCGTACGCTTGCCGAATCCATGCTCGGTAATGCTAAGCACATAAGCATCTGGCTTCGCGCATACGAGTGAAACAACGTAATCGTCTTGGCTAAGCTTTATACCTGTCACCCCATAGCTCGCTCTTGTCATAACACGCACCTCATCGCTATTGAAACGGATTGCCTGGCCCAATGCTGTAACAAGCATCACCTCCTGCCCTTGCTTCACACGTTTCACATCAATAATACTATCTTGCTCCGGCAACCTTATCACATACACACCACTCGCTCTTGTTTTTTCCAGCAGCTTCAGCTCTATTTTCTTAACCACGCCGAGTTTTGTTGCCATGAACAAGAAATCCTCGAAGCTTGATACGGCCATAACTGATGCAATCTTATCATTCCTTATGTTAAGCAAATTAACTATTGCCTTGCCTTTCCCATATCTTGCACTCTCTGGAACCTGATAAGCTTTCAGCCAATAAACCTTACCGCGCTCTGTAAAAAACAGCAAGTAATCGTGTGTGCTACATGTAATAATCTCTTTGACAAAATCTCCTGTTGCTAAGTCAGAGCCAACCACACCCTTGCCACCGCGCCTTTGTTCCTTGTAAACGCGCAAATCCATACGCTTGACATAGCCCTTGTCTGTTATCATAATAACAGCATCTTTTTTCTGCACGAGATCTTTCTCGCTTAGCTCTCTTACTCTCTGCAATACTATAGTCTTGCGTTCATCACCATATTTACGTTTTAGCTCCCGCAACTCTTGTTTTATAACATTGAGTATTGCTTTCTCGCTAGCAAGTATCTTCTCCAATTCTGCTATTTTCTTTTTCAACTCCACAGCCTCACGTTTCAGTTTTTCGTGTTCAAGATTTGTAAGCTGCTGAAGCCTTGTTTCGAGAATTGCTTTTGCTTGCCTCACACTGAAGCTGTATTTCTTGACAAGCTTTTCGCTTGCCTCGCTCGCATGCTTAGATTTCTTTATCAACTCTATGATCTCATCTATATTTTTCAGTGCTTTGAGCAAGCCTTCAACAATCTCTTGCCTGTCCTTTGCCTGTTTCAGCTCAAACTTGCACCGCCTCTTAACAACTTCTTTCCTATGCCTTACATATTCTTCGATAAGTTGCTTGAGATTGAGAAGCATCGGCTTGCCCTTCACCAAAGCAATTATCTGAGCATCAAACCTGTCCTGCAGTCTTGTGTATTTGTAGAGCTTGTTCAGCG
>JAFCFG010000151.1 GCA_017608725.1 Candidatus Iainarchaeum sp. | reverse complement strand
AGGGAAGGGGAAGGCTGCTTTTCCAGTAAACTTGAGCATAAACGAGAATGCTGCCCATTTCACCCCCTCCAGCCGGGAAGAGGCTGTTCTAAGAGCAGAGGACGTAATGAAGGTGGATGTTGGCGTTCACATAGGGGGCTTTATTGCCGATACAGCCTTTACAATAAACCCTGACAACAGCCATGCAAAAATGATTGAGGCAGCGGAAAAGGCTTTGCTCAACGCGCTTGCGATAGCAAAGAAGGATACGGCAATTGGAAAAATTGGCTCGGTTATTGAGAAAACAATTAACGGCTTTGGATTCAAACCAGTGCAGAATCTTAGCGGGCATGGCCTGCAACAATTTGAACAGCACTCTGCCCCAAATATTCCAAATACTGGGAGAACAGATGACAGGCTTTTGGAGGAAGGGCACGCTTACGCAATTGAACCATTTGCAACAAACGGAAAGGGGTTTGTAAGGGAATCGCAGCAAAGCGAGATATTTGCCTTGGACGAGCCAAGGCCGGTTAGAAATCAGCATGCAAGGGAAATGCTCGCATTCATTGCAGAGAAATACCAAACACTGCCCTTTGCAGAGAGGTGGCTTGAAAAAGAATTAAAAATGAGCGAATTTCAGAGAAAAGTTGCATTAAGGGAATTGATGAGGGCAAAGTGCATTAGAGCATTCCCTGTATTGCACGAGGAACCAGGGAAGATTGTAACGCAGGCAGAGAAAAGCTTCATTATCTTTGAAGGCAAAACCACTGTAATCTGCTAAAGGTGCGGTGTAGAAATTCTGTTTTTGTTTATAAATGCCTAATTGCTATTTTGCCGTTAAATGCCAATTTAACGCATTCAAATTTTGCCTTTACAAAGGATTTCTACAGAGCCTGCTAAAGGGCAATCTTTTTATAGAAAAAAACCCTATTGTTTTCTGAAATGAAAATAACCGAGGATTCACTGAAATTTGGAAAAATGCAGCTTGTAACAGCTGCCGGCATTGCTGCCTCAATCGTCCTGTGGGCCTTTTTTCTGAACAGCACTGGCATAACGGTAAACGACCTGTTTACATTCAAGTTTCACATTCTCGCAGAAAAGGTTCTGGCAACAAACTTCCTGTTGTTCCTGATTGCATTTCCTCTGCCCACTGTAGTCATGGCAGCACTTGCAAAAAAAATGGACAAACTGAACCTATTCATAGTTTCACTGATTGCAACACTTGCCGGAATCATAATTGCAATGGCAGCATTCCCCCAACTGCAAAGCCTTTGGATTGTTGCAGTCTTCTATGCAATATCTGTTCCACTGGCAATCGAAAAATCATACATGTGCTATGCTGAACTCAAAAGCTGGATAACAATGAGAACAATGGCTGCGGCAACAGGAAAAGCAGTTACACTTGTTTCAATCGGCCTGTTTGTACTAAGCGTTGCAACAATCCTGCCAGAACATGAGGAATACATAGAAAAATTCGAAACATTCATGGTGGATTTCTCCCAGGGGTTGCTCTCGGGGGAATCAGGTCAATCCATTGTTTCAAGCACAACAGACTTGTTTGTTGAAAGAGACAGGAAATGGATAGAAAAATTTATGCAAAACCCCGCCTTCAGAAAGCTGAGGGAAAAAACAGACCCAGACGTGGTGCTATTTGTTGCATCAGCAGACGCAATGAAAGACCAGATAAACAGCCCACATTACAGGCAAGAGGTTGAAAAACAGATTAGTCAAGCGACAGGCACAATGAAAAAGCTGGGCATAATGAAAGCCATAAAGAAGGAAATGCCCATCTTTGTGATAATGGAACAACTTCTTTGGGTAATCCACGCGCTTTTCCTTGCAGGAACCTTCTCTTTGATGGCAACCATCATATGCAAGACGATGAGTGTGGTATACGGCATTCCGGCATCAAAAGCAGCAGAGCTAACAGGAAAAGAGGAAAAAATAAAGAATTAAATAAATAGCCCAGCGAAGAATATAGTACACCGCTAATTAGCCTCAGGTCCCTGTGGTGTAGTGGATAGCATACAAGCTTGCGGACAGCTTTTCTTTAGAAAAGAAAGGCTGGCGAAAAAAGAATCCGCCAACGCGGATTCACTTCGCAAAGAGCTTGCGACTCGGGTTCAATTCCCGGCAGGGACATCCTATTAAAGCATTTTGCAAGAAAATTATTTTCAATGCAGGGATATGGAAGCGGTCAAACCAGCAGCGTTCAGGAAGCCTTTCTTTTGGAGAAGAAAGCCTTGGGAAAGAAAGGCTGGAAAAGCGCTGTCGCTTAGTGCGTTCGGGGGTTCGAATCCTCCTCCCTGCAAAATGCCATCAAGCGAAGCGAAGGAAATTTGGGAAAATTCCTGCAAGGTTTCGGAACCGTTAAATCGCTGTTAGTTTCTCAGAACGATAGTGAGGATTGAGTTTTAGTGCAACGGTGGGCGTAAGCCCAAAAACTCAAAGTCGCGAGGGCGCCGAAAATTTTTTATTGCCGTAGTTTTTTCTTTAGGGGTTGCCGCCGATAGAAATAGAATCAACCAATTTCTTTTTCTATCTCTTTACAAGCTTCTCTTATCAGTCTATTTCTTTTAACTTTATATTCAAATGCTTTTACACAAAGATTAGTTATCTCTTTATGTGATTTTTTATCAATGATGGGAATTTCTATATTTCCTAGTTCATTCTCTATAGTTGATATTGTAGATTGTATGAATATTCTCCTATAAATTTGATATAATC
>JAFCFG010000010.1 GCA_017608725.1 Candidatus Iainarchaeum sp. | reverse complement strand
TGTTGTAAGCACAATGTAGTATGTGTTGCCTGCTGTAACCTCAACATTTGCTGGAAAATTAATGTCTATCCAGGTGTAGCTTGTTGGTATGTCACTTGCGTTAATAGTTGCTGTTCCATTTGGCAGGTCTGCCCCGTCAATTGCTGACCTAATATGTACTGTCAGATCACCAGGATTGCCGTATCTTTGCAGGTCAAGGCTCACCCCGTTTATGTCAGTAATGCCTGGCTCAAAAGACTGGGCAACCCAGTCTCTGCTGGAACTGTATCCAACCCTTTCCGAATCATTTCTGCTGCCGCTCATTGAGGCATCATACAGTTTGGTGGTTCCAACAGTTGGTGTTCCTCTTGCTGCAAGGTATGCGTAGTTTCCCAAAGCAAAGATATCCCTTGACCTTGTCATATTGGTTATGCTTCTGATATAGCTCATTGGAGGCTTGTCTATGATTGACATGCCATCGTCTTCGTCTGCAACAAGCACATAGCCAGCATCAGCGTAAACCCCAAGTGCATCATCTTTTACATTTTCACTGCTGCCGAATGTGAATCTGCCTATTTGCTTGTTTACGTCAAGCTTGTAGACCCTTGAGCTTGACCCCAGAAAGGCAGTGTCAGTTACAGCGCCACTTTCAACAAATATGTCCCTTGCTGTTTCACTTATGCCGTATCTTCCGCTCCAGCTCATGCTTCCACTTCTGTCTATTATGAGCATTATGTCAATCGGTTTTGTCCTCTCTCCTGCGTCTGCTGTTATGCTTATGTTTGCTGTGCTGGATACATTGCATTGTACGGGTGTTGGGCTTACACCTGAGGAAAATACAAAACAGGGCCCGCCAATTATTGCCACCGGGCTATTGCTGTCTTTGCTCCACTGGCTGCCATCGTTTACCCTAACGCTGCACTTCCACCTATCGCTGTCCTCTGTGCTTGCAGGGCCCACAGTTTGGCCTGTTTCGGCTGCCAATACCCATGTATTTGCACTGGAGTCAAACTTGTACCATCTGAATTCCCTATCTGCCTCTGGGTCAGAGTCTTCATCATAGTAGTTATAGCAGCATCTCAGCGTATCCTCAGCACTGGGGCATGGGCTGGATACGCCGGGGCAACTGCCTTCCGTTGTGATATTAACGTCTCTTGCTTCCGGTGCTTGGTTTCCTGCAAAGTATGCAATCAGTTCTTTGATCCTGCTTGCTTCTAGGCCTGCAACCATTTCACAGTCCCCCGGCTCTTTTTTTACAAAAATCTTTTGGCCGTGGAAAATATCTTTGTTTGTTGGAATAACCGCGTTTGTATCGAATAAGGTTCTTGGGTTTTCCGGGCCAGGCGGAAAGCAGGTGTTAAAGTCCCTTGTTGTTCTGCACGCTGTGCTTAAATTTGCATCATATCTGTTGAACCTTAGCTTGTAGGAGATTGAGTCGGGCAGCAGGCTGTCTACTTGGGCAGCTATTGTGTCCCTTAAGGTGTTGTAATCAGGGCTGGTTTCAATTGCATTCATCATGAAGCCTGTGCTGTCCAATGTAGTTATTGCATCATCAATCATTTGGTTTATCACTATTTTCGGAGCAGTCAACGGCCTTTCCTGGAGTGGCTGCAGGCTGAGAAATGTAAGCAGCGCAACAAACAAAATCAGTGCAAACATGGCGTCAATTGACAGCCCCATTCCCTTCTCTTTGCCTTTATCTTGGGTGGTATAGCGTAAGTTCAACAATTCCTGCCCCCTCCCCGTATTTTACGATTCTTTTAACATTGACTGACCAAACCTTGCCGAGAAAGGTTGCCGGCGGCTTTTCTGTTTCCTCTATCACAGTTCCGGTTTCATCACTCAGCTTGAAGTAAAAATCATAGCTAAGAAACATTTTTTCCTTTAGCTTGTTGTAGTCAACTGACCAGAATGCACTGCCCCATTGGGCAAACAGCCTGACTTTGTCTGGTTCAAGGACCCTGTCGCTTTTTGCTAAACCAATTATTTTTGTTTGATTTATGTCCCTTTCTTCCCAGTCTGGGGGTTCGCCATTGGTTCTCACTAGCAGGTCTATAGCAGGGCTTGCCTTGTTTTCCAGTTCACTTAAGAGGTATTCCTTTTGGACAAACCCTGCTTCGTTTGACCAAACGTTGAGTGCTGCGTTTAGCAAAAGCAGAAAGATCATTGCTGCAAACAGAAAATCTATTGCAAGGCCCTGGCCTTTAGCATGGCATTGCACAGACCTTCACCCCGCCGTTGTCCTTCCAAAATTTGTATTGGGCAGAGGCAGTAAGATTAATGCCAGCTCCAATGTTGTCATCTTCAACAATGCCAACGTAGTGGCATGTGCTTCCTCCAACAGTGATAAGCCCTGGCACGCCGCTTCGCCTCTTTATGGATGTGTCGCTTTCAGGCGTAACCACTATCTCAGTTCTTGCCCTGTTTATGTAAAGGTTGGAGATGGTTTCGCTTAATGCGTTGCACTGGATGAGGCTGTCTGCTGTGTCTGAAATCAATTCTGTTTCGCTGTTTTTTTGGTTTACTATTGCTATAACCAGGGAAAGCAGGAATAGGACAATCATCGTAATTGCAAGGATTTCCGCAGTTGATTGCCCTTTTTCTGAAAGCATTGGGCTTAAACCTTCTTCAAACAAATTTTTTCAGTTGGGCAGCCATCCCCGCATATGTCGCTGCTGTCGTTCCAGCAAACCCTTATCCTGTACTTGCCGTCGCAGAATTCTGAACCTTCTGTGCAGGGGAATTTCTTGCCTTCGTCATCATCTGGCTGGTCATCGTCTGCCAGCACAAGCTGTGCCTTTGAGGGTCTTGTGATTTTTACCGGGCCGCCAACCAGGTTAATGCTTAGCTGGATTGCGCTTGCTCGAATGCCTCCTTCGCCAGTGCAATTGCATCCTTCTTCATCGCCTTTTGGGCAGCTGTACTGTTCGCCATTTTTGCAGAGGTTGACTATCTCAATTGTTGTGCCAACAGGCAGGGCTATTTCAACGTATTGGACGTTTCCCGGGCCAAGGCTGTAAACATAGTCTGCTTTGTTTACCAGTGAATCCAAGACATTGTTCACTTGGTTGATTTTAACGTTCTGCTCGTAGTTTATGTAAGAGTATGTGAATAGTATTACCACAACGATTAGAATGAATATGGTTATAATCAAGTACTCTGTTGCAATCTGGGCTCTTTTTCCTAACATAAGTGACTATATAATAAGTGTTTCCTATATAAAAATTTTTTTGGCAGTAAAAACGCAATTTTTCCCCCTGCAATTGCTTTAAAGCAATTTCCGGGCTTAAATCTTCCAAAAATGGCCCACACAGAGAATAAAGCAAAGGGGTTGCAGGGCGAATTTCCCAAGCCATCTGCCCAGGTAGCAGAAAGGCAGCCAAAGCCAAAAAAGGAGCTGCTTCTCAGGCTATACAGGCTTTTGCTTGAAAAATACAGTGATTTAATCAACGAGCATGAGAGGAGAACAATTGGTGAGATAAAGGGCTTGGTGAATGCCGATGACCTGACAATCCAGTCGATTTTAGCTGACTTCAAAGGCCAGGACTACGATTTCCAAAAGGATTATTTGCAGGTTGCAGACCAAGTTTTCCAGTTTGTTTCAAAGGAAATAGACTGTGTTGACCTTGAAATAAACCTAAACTACCGGCTTACTGCAAAAGAGATTTTTTCAGCAAAAATTGGCGATGACGAGGACCTGGCAGTTTTCCTTTGCTCCCTGCTCCTTGGCCTGGGAGACGAGAAAGCAGCAGTGGTAGTTGCCGAATTAAACAATTTGAAAACCCATGCATTTGTTGCAACAGAATTTGAAGAAAGGTTCTTTATTTTGGACCCAAGCCAACAGCACGGTTTCCGCCAATTCTCTGGAACAAAAGAAGAGGCGCTGCAGCAGTACAGCTTCAAAAAGGCAAAGATAAAGCGCTTCCTGTACAAATTCAACCACACTGTGTACGAACAGTTCATGTGAGCAGATGCTGACGTATCTTTTTATATCATTTCCACATTTCTGTTTTCTTTGAAGTGTTTATCACCAGTTAGAATTATGGCATTCAATTGTTTTTGTTTTATCAATAGCATAGCATCAACCAATCCAAAGTTTTTGTGCTTTTTCCTTTTTTCGGATTTTACTTCTGCGCTGTCCAGCCAATCTTTTGAACTGCTTTCTGCAATACTTGAATTTGCCCTAATCACTCTTTTTATTTCGGCGAAATCAAGTTTTTCTTGCAGTGCCCAGAACTTTATTTCGGCAAGGCATATATCCAGTGTAACCAGTTCGTTTTCCTTTTTTTCAATTATTTTTTTTGCTTTGTTCCCTTTTTGGCTGCCCTTAAAGTATTCTATCCAAGCATAGCTATCAACAATGAATCTCATTAAAGCACCACTGTCAGAATTCCCTTTCTTCCAGTTCCCTTTTAAAGCTACTTGCGCCTTTTGCTATTCCAAAACCGCTTATTTTCTCTTTGGAAGAAATCTCCAAACCAATTTTACTCCCGTCTCTCAAATGAAGCTTTTTGACTATTGTATGTGGGATGATCACCCCGAGGCTATTGCCCCATTTCTTAACTTCCACATCAGCACCAACCAAACAGATCACCATAAGGCTAATGAACCAAACAGGTTTTAAAGTTATACTTTATAGTATAACTTTTCTAAATCTTTGAACGTGCTTATTCTATTTGCCAATATGTTATAAATGATTTCATTCAATTAATTTTTTCTTATGCCCAAAGAGAAATCCATTGGAGCGGTTGTTTTTCAAAAGCATGGGAAAGAGCTGCTTTTCCTCTTGCTGCATTACAGTGCAGGCCACTGGGGCTTTCCCAAAGGGCATGTTGAGGCAGGGGAAACAGAGAAGGAAACCCTGCTGAGGGAACTCCGGGAGGAAACCAGCCTAACAGACGTTCAAATAGTGCCTGGCTTTAAGCAGCAGACAAGCTATTTTTTCAAGGGCAGGGATGGTACAACCTTCAAAGAGGTTGTTTTCTACCTGCTTGAATCAAACACTGGCCGTGTGAGGCTAAGCCACGAGCACACTGGATTTCAATGGCTGCCGTTTGAAAAGGCAGTGAAAAAGCTTTCTTTCAAGAACACGAAAAATGTTCTAAGTAGGGCAAGGGATTTTCTGCAGCAAAGGAGGCTGCAGGAATTTTCAAAAAAGTAAAGAGAATTATGTATAAGAATTAGATTTTTTTCTTCACCGTCCTTGTCTTCTTTGTTTCGTGCATTTTTGTGAATTTATTTATTCCCTCCAATGAAAGCAACCTGTTTTTTGCGCCCAAATGCATTATAACACTGTGCGCATTTGCTGCCCCCCAGGCCATTGCTGTTTCAACCCGGAGGCCCCTTATTATTGCTGCAACAAAACCGGAATGAAACGCATCCCCTGCACCAGTTGTGTCAACAACCTTTACATTATAGGTTGGCTTAAAATAGTAGTATGCGCCGTCAAATGCATGTGCCCCCTTTTTGTCCTCTGTTACAACAACAAGGGGGACAACCTTTTGCAGCTTCCTCAGCTGTTTTTTAACCTGCTTCTCTCCTGTTAAAATGCCTGCCTCGCTTCTATTCAGCAACAGCACATCAACTTTTTTGAGAATGGGCAGCAGCTTTGGCATTCCAAGCATTATCTCACTCTTCCCCGGGTTGAATGAAATGCTTATCCCCCTTGATTCAGCGAATTCCAGGATTTTTGCCAGTATGCCTGGTTTGGAATGGAAGCTGCTAACATGCAGCCACCTGGTTTGAGAGAGCCACCCCCAGCGAATCTGTTTTTCCTCGCCCAAATGGGTTGTTGCCCCCCCATAGGTCAGGATAATTCTGTCAGCACCAAACCCTGTTAGGATTGCACTGTAGGCAGTATTGTATTCTTCAAGCCTTGCTATCAGCCTAGTGCTTACCTTGTACTTCCTTAGTTCATCCAAAACAATTTTTCCGCCCAAGTCTTTTCCGATTGCTGCAAGAATTGCTGTCCGCAAGCCAAGCCGCTTAAAGCCAACAGCGGTGTTTGTTGCCCCGCCCCCGGTGCTGTACCTTATGCCTTGAATCTCTTTCTTTGTTCCGACTGGCAGCAGCACCTTCCCCTTTTGAACAGGGCACTTCAATTGAATGAAGACATCGGTTGTTGCATTTCCAACAGAAATAACGTCCAACATGTTTCAAACCAATAAACGCGTTCCACCTTTTTATTCTTTTTGCATTTCTTCTTCCCCTAATTTTGGTTTGTTTTTATTCTTTTTCCTTTTTGGGAAGCTTTAAATTCTTTAACCAATTATTTATAGCAAAGGCGTTTCCAAATGCACGAACTTAGAAAGGACTACATTTTCAACAGGTGGGTTATTGTTAACACTGAAAGGGCGAAAAGGCCAAAGGACTTCATAAAGCAGCATCCAAAAATAAAGGAAGAGGGCCCCTGCCCCTTCTGTACTGGCAACGAAAGGCTGACCCCCCCGGAGATTGCAAGGGTTACAGAGGGCAAAGACTGGATTATAAGGGTCTTTCCAAACAAGTTCCCTGCTGTTACCTTGAAGGGCAGCAGCGAGGTAAAGACAAGGGATGACTTCTTCACAAGCGGTGACGCTTTCGGGCAGCACGAGGTTATTGTTGAAACACCAAACCACAGCGAGCAGCTAAGCAGCCTGAGCGTTGACAGAATCAAGCAGCTGCTGCAGATGTATGCCCAGAGGATAAAAAGCCTGTACAAGGTTAAGGGAATAAAGTTTGTGGCAGTATTCAAAAACCATGGCTTGGAATCCGGCACCTCATTAAGCCATGAGCATAGCCAGGTGATAGCCTACAACAAGATGCCAGTCAATGTAATGAGGGAGGTCAGGGCAATAGAAAGCTATTACAGAAAGCACAGGAAATGCCCTTACTGCTCTGTGGTTGACATTGAGAGAAAAGGCCCCAGGAGGATTGCTGAAAACGACAGCTTTTTTGCGTTTGCGCCCTATGCTTCAATTTTTGAGTTTGAGGCAGGGATTTTTTCAAAAAGGCATGCAACAAATCTGGGCAGGCTGAATGATTCCGAGTTGCGGGACCTGGCTGAGCTTATTAAAAAGATTCTGGTTAAGCTTGCTGAATTGGATGCTCCTTATAATATGTACTTGCATGAGGCTCCGCCTGGAAGAAAGCACCACCTTCACATTAAATTTACTCCAAGGCTTATCACATGGGGCGGCTTTGAGCACTGCACTGGCTGCATAATAAACACTGTTTCCCCTGAACAGGCAGCAGAGTTCTACAGGGAACAGCCGGAAAAGTAAACCAATCCTGCCATGCAGAATCCAAATACCTTCAGGCTGCTGCTTATGCACTATACACTACAAAGCGCAATTCAACAAGAAAAAGATCTGCCAATCAAAGCCTGGAGTTAAAAGCTTTACTTTGCAGGGTGCCGAATACTTTTAAGCTTAATCCCATTAATTCCCCCCAATTCCAGAGATATTAGGCAGCCTTTTTGCATTAACGTAACTGTTTTTAATCTTTATAAAGATTAATTAATCGGTTTTTTATGGCAAAATTGGAGAGAACGATGTTCAGGGCCTATGACATAAGGGGCGAGATCAACGAAAGTGAATTGAATGAGAATTCAATAAACTTCATTGCAAAGGGCTTTGCAAAGATGCTGCATGACAGAGGAGTAAAGCAGGCTGTTGTTGGAATGGATGCCAGGCCTTACAATGACAAATTGCACTCTGCACTAATTGATGGCTTAACAGGCAGTGGAATAAATGTAGTTGACCTTGGCAGCATTACGACCCCAATGGCCTACTTTGCCCAATGGCATTTTAATGTAAAGGGGATTGCAATGATTACTGCTTCGCACAACCCAAATGGTTGGTCAGGCCTAAAGCTTGGATTTGGCAAAAGCAGTACACTCCTGCCCAGGGATTTAGAAGCTTTGTACAAAATAATTGAGGAAGAGCAGTTTGTTTCTGGCAAAGGTATGCTTGAAGAAAAGAAAATAGGTGAAGCCTATGTGGGCGAGATTGCGAAGAAAACCCATCTAAAACGGGAATTGAGGGTTGTGGTAAACTGCAGGAATGGCATTGCCGGAGTTATTGCGCCAAAGTTGTTGAAGGCAGTTGGCTGTGAGGTGATTGAACAGTACTGCGAGGTTGACGATTCCTATCCCCATGGTGTTGCAAACCCTAGCCTGGATGCAATGATGCAAGAGCTTGGGGAAAAGGTTGTAGGCGAAAACGCTGACCTGGGCCTTGCTTTTGATGCAGACGGGGACAGGCTGGGGGCAGTGGATGAAGAGGGCAAACTAATCTATGCTGACAGGATTCTTGCCTTATTGGCTAGGAACCTCTTGGAAAGCTATCCCAAAAGCAAGATTGTTTTTGATGTGAAGTCAAGCCAGGCATTGGAGGAGGACATAAAGAACCACGGGGGGATTCCTGTCATGGCCAGGACAGGGCACAGTTTTATCAAAAAGAAGATACAGGAGATAGGTGCAGGCCTTGGGGGGGAAAGGTCAGGCCACATTTTCTTTGTAAAGGACTGGTATTGTTTTGATGACGCTGGCTTTGCAGCAGCAAAGTTTTTGGAATATGTGGGCAAGCAGGACAAAAGCCTTTCAGCTCTAGTAGCAACCATCCCGCAGTATTATTCCAGCCCGGTTATTCATGCCCCCTGCCCTGATGAAATAAAGTACGATGTTTTGAAAAGGGTGGTTGCCCACTTTAAGAAGAAATTTCCCAGCGTAATTGATATTGATGGGGCAAGGGTTGTTTTTCCAGACGGCTGGGGCCTTGTTAGGGCAAGCAGTAACCTGCCTGTAATGGTGCTTGGCTTTGAGGCAAAGACAAGGGAAAGGCTGAAAGAAATAGAGCAACTGTTCAGGGAAGAATTAAGGAATTTTCCTGAAATAGGTGAGAAATGGCAGAACGGGTGATTTATTAAGTTCCCTGCCCAAATAATTGGGGGCTGGCTTGAAATGGTAAAGGTTGCAATAAACGGTTTTGGAAGGATCGGCAGGCAAGCATTTAAGGCAATGCTGTTGGAAAAGAAGATTGATGTTGTTGCAGTAAATGATTTAACTGATGCCCAAACCCTTGCACATCTGCTGTGCCATGACAGCGTTTACGGCCAGTTCAATGGAAGGATTCGGTCAGATGCCGAACATTTGATTGTAAACGGAAAGAGGATAAAGGTTCTGGCTGAAAGGGACCCAAAAAGGCTGCCTTGGAAAAAGCTGGGGGTTGAGGTTGTCCTAGAGAGCACTGGCGTTTTCAGGAGTGCTGACAAGGCAGCGATGCATTTGAGTGCCGGTGCCAAAAAGGTTGTTATAAGTGCTCCGCCAAAGGGCCAGATTTGCGGCCAGTATGTTGTTGGCATTAATACGGGGAAGTATGACCCAAAAAGGGAGCATGTTGTCAGCATGGCCAGTTGCACGACAAATTGTTTGGCGCCAATGGTGAAGGTATTGCATGAGGGCATTGGAATAGAACAGGCCAGTATGACAACGATTCACGCTTACACAGCCGACCAAATGCTTGTTGACGGCCCGCACCATGACCCAAGAAGGGCAAGGGCTGCAGCAATTAATGTTGTTCCAACAACTACCGGAGCGGCAACAGCAATTACCCAAATATTCACGGATTTGAAGGGAAAGCTTGATGGAATTGCTTTAAGGGTTCCAGTGCCAATAGGCAGCATAACTGACCTTGCCTGTGTTGTGCAGAGGCAAACAAGCCTTGAAGAGGTTAACGGGCTGTTCAAAAGGGCCGCTGCAGGCCCCTTAAAGCAAACCCTTTTGTACAGCGAGGATGATTTGGTTAGCACTGATGTGATTGGCAGCCCGTATGGCTGCATATTTGACAGTAAACTTTCAAAGGTTAATGGACGGCTTGTAAAGGTATTTGGCTGGTATGACAACGAGTGGGGCTATAGTTCATTGCTTGCTGACTTCATTTTGTTTCTTGCAAAGAAAGGGCTTTAGCAAGGCAGCCCAGCTTTGTCTGGTTTGATTAATTTTCCAAAGGGAAATTAAGGCAAAAAATTGGCCAACAGCCACAGTAAGTTGACAGCATCTTTAGCAATTAAGCTTTTATACCTTAATTCTTTTTCTCTATTAGTAGGCGAAAAAAATGCCCGGGTATAAGTTCATTAGCAAGGAGAGTGTTAGGGGCAAAACCCTTATTGTAAGAGTTGGCCTTGACAGCAATGTTGAGAACAAGGAGCTGTTCCCTGGCGCAAGGATAAGGGTTCATGCAAACAGCTTAAAGGAATTGAGCGAGAAAGGGGCGAAGGTTGTTGCTTTGGCGCATCAGGGCAGGCATGGTGAGGAGGACTGCATCTCACTGAAACAGCATGCAGAGGAAATCTCAGAGCAGATTGGGAAAGAGGTTAAGCTGCTTAAATGGGATTCTGGTTACCTTGCACCTGTAAAGGAGATGCAAAATGGCGAGATTATCCTAATGGAGAATGTCCGCTTCCATGAGGGTGAGGAGAAGGAATACACTGCAGAAGAGGCCAGCAAAGTTGAGTGGGTTCAGCAGCTTGCATCTGTTGCTGACATGTTTGTTCAGAATGCTTTGAGTGTTTGCCACAGGAGTCAGCCAAGTGTTATAGGCTTTGCTCCTTTATTGCCTTCCTTTGTCGGGCCTTTCTTGGAGAAGGAGTTAAATGCCCTGCACCAATATGAAAAGGGGGAAAGGCCGGCTGTATTCATTTTGGGTGGCGCCAAAATTGATGATTCAATTGAGCTGATGAAAACAGTTCTTGAAAATGGAAGGGCAGATACAATATGTGTTGGTGGTCTTCTTGGAGAACTGTTTTTGAAGGCCAGTGGCAAAAAGCTGGGTGAGAAGGACAAGTTTTTTGAGGAACAGGGCTTTGATAATTTGATTGAACCGGCAAAGCAGCTGCTCTCTGCTTATGGTGAAAAAATGGTTTTTCCTGCCGACCTGGCTGTTTTGGATGAGGATGATGAAAGGCAGGAGATTGGCCTGGAGGACCTGCCAAGCGATTTTCTTATCTGTGATATTGGGATGGAAACAGTTGCAGCTTTCAGGAAGTTTATTCAGGGGGCAAAGCTGGTTGTTTTCAATGGCCCGCTTGGAATGTTTGAGAAACATGGCTGTGATTTTGCAACAAAAAAGGTTTTGAATGAGATGGCCAAAAGCAAGGCCTTCAGTATAGTTGGCGGCGGAGAAACAGTTGATGCCTTGGAGGAAATGGATTTTACATTTGAGCAGTTTTCCCATGTTTCCTTGGGGGGGAAGGCTTTGCTGCAGTATCTAAGCGGCAAGCCATTGTCCGGCTTGCTGGCGCTGCAGAAGTGAGTGCTGAAATGAATTATGTTATAGAAAAGGCTGATTTGCCTAATTGGCTTGATTTGCTTTGTAAAAAAGCCAGGGTAGTTGTTCCAGCAGAGAATGATTTGGGGGCGAGCTGCTTCCAGGAATTCAAAGGACAACAGCTCTTTCTTGAAGCGAGAACTGATTTTTCGCCCAGAAAATTCCTCCTCCCTGCTGTTGAAAAAATGTTTTTCTTTAGGAAAAAGAATTTTTCCTACAGGATAGAGCCTTTGGGCAGCAAAGAGCCCACTATCCTCTTTGGTGTAAGGCCCTGTGACACGCATGCCCTGCACGCCCTTGATGAATTGTTTATCCGCTTTTTGGGCGAGGACCAATACTACAGCACTAGAAGAAAGAACACTGTTCTAATAGCATTGCTGTGCAACAAGCCATGCAGCAACGGGTTTTGCACCAGCATGGGAACATCAAGGCCAGTGGACCATGACATTCTCTTTGCTGAGAGAGAAACAGATTTTGTTGTAAGCCCTGTTTCTGAAAAAGGCAAAAACCTTCTGCACAAAAATTTTTTTAAACAAACAAAAGACCCCCTGCCAGAACAGCAGCTAAACTGTGAAAAAGAATTGCTAACAGAGGACATTGAGGACAACCTCTACAATAATTTTAATCACCCTGTCTGGAAGCAGGAATCAGAGAGGTGCCTAAGTTGCACTGCCTGCACCCAGGTATGCCCGACCTGCTACTGCTACAGCAGCGATGACTGCTTTGAGTTCGGTTCAGCCAACAGCGAGAGGGCCCGCTTTAGGGACAGCTGCCAGCTTCAGCGCTTTTCAGAGATAGCAGGAGGCCATGTTTTCAGAAAAAGCAGGGAATCAAGGCTTAGGCAATTTGTTTTGCACAAGCTCAGCTACTACAAAAAGCACCACAACCTGCAGCTTTGCATTGGCTGCGGCAGGTGCATTGACACTTGTCCTGTGAAGATTGATTTGACTGAAATAGCAAATACAATCCAAAGGGAGGCATTGAAATGATTGCGCCAGAGACCCCATTCAAAGCAAAGATAATTGATGTAAAGCAGGAAACAAGCGAAATAAAAACATTCACTGTTCAGTTTCTTGATAAAAAGCAGCAGAAGAACTTCTTCTTTGCCCCCGGAAAGTTCATGATGCTGAGCGTTTTTGGTTTCGGGGAAATGCCAATAAGCATTTCTTCTTCACCGTACAAAACAGACAGCATCGCTTTCACCGTTGCAAACGTTGGCAGCATAAGCAACGCACTGCATCAAATGCGGAAAGGCCAGGAGATAGGCTTAAGGGGCCCCTATGGAAACGGCTTCCCCCTGCAGAAATTCAGGGGAAAGAACCTAATTTTTGTGGCGGGGGGCTGTGGTTTTGCCCCCCTGCGGAGCAGTGTTTACTCCTTCCAGGAGAAGAAGCAGGAATTCAAGGATGCGTTTGTTT
Source organism: Candidatus Iainarchaeum sp. (assembly GCA_017608725.1). GTDB lineage: Archaea > Iainarchaeota > Iainarchaeia > Iainarchaeales > JAFGDB01. Next base: position 1,278 of record JAFCFG010000010.1, on the reverse strand, counting down.
TCTTTGGGTGCAGGAGCCCAAAGGAAATGCTGTTCAAAACTGACCTGAAGCAATGGGAAAGGGAGGAAAAAATGCACGTGCTTGTAACAGTTGACGAGCCAACGCCGGATTGGAAAGGCTATACCGGTGTGGTAACAAAGCTCTTCAACAAAATAGATTTGCCTGTTGAAGACAGCGTTTGCCTGCTGTGCGGCCCCCAAGTAATGCTCCACTTTTCTTTGATTGGATTGAAAAAACTTGGCTTCCGGGACAAACAGCTTTTCGCTTCTCTTGAAAGGCTAATGCACTGCGGCCTTGGCTACTGCGCTCACTGCAATATTGGCCAGAAATATGTTTGCAGGGATGGCCCGGTATTCAGCGGGGAAGAGCTTGCAAAAATGCCGTTAAGGGAGGATTAATTTGCGGGGAAAACCAAAGAAAATAAAGAAAATTGAATTTTGGGAATTTTTTTGAAGGTAAAGAAAATAAAGAAAAATTAATTTGGCGGAAAAGTTTTTTTGAGGGATTGAGCTTGTCTAAGAAAAAGTTGAAGATCGGGTTTTTTTCCCTAACCTGCTGCGAGGGCTGTGGCCTAGCAGTCCTTGACCTAGAGGAAAAGCTCTTGCAAACGTTAAACCAGGTTGAAATAGTTGAATCAAGGCTCCTGCTTGAAAGGGTTTATCCAGAAAAGCTTGACATTGCCTTTGTAGAGGGCAGTGTAATAAGCAGGCACGATTTGAACAAACTGCACTACATTAGGGGGAAAAGCAATTTCCTTGTTGCAATGGGGGCCTGTGCAACAATTGCAGGAATTCCAGGCATTAGAAACGCTTTACCCCCTGGTCTGCAGGAAAAAATAAAGCGAAACCAAATAAAGCCAATGCAGGAAAAGGCATACCCTGTCTCATCCTTTGTAAAGGTTGACTACCTGCTGCAGGGCTGTTCAATAAATGAAAGGGAATTTCTGGAATTCCTGAACAACTACCTGCATGGAAAAGTTTCAAGGCTGCAGGATGTCCCAGTGTGCTTTGAGTGCAAGAAAAACCAGAACAGCTGCCTTCTCTTAAATGGAGTTGCCTGCCTTGGCCCAGTAAGCTATGCTGGCTGCAATGCCCTCTGCCCTGGGGAAAATGCGCAGTGCATTGGCTGCAGGGGCTTCACAAAGGATGCAAACTTTGCAGCATTGGACAACCTCTTCAAGGAGCTTGGTTTGAGCAAAAGGGAAAGATACAACTTGTTCACCTACTTCAATCCCCTGCCAAAAGAACTGAAGGAGAAAGAAAATGAGCAGAACAGGGG
>JAFCFG010000150.1 GCA_017608725.1 Candidatus Iainarchaeum sp. | reverse complement strand
GGTGTAACAGCTGGAAGCCTTGACAGGAATGTAACGCATTACTCAAGTGCGAGTTGATTGGGGGATTTGGCGGTGGAAAGGAAATATTTGGCTGTTTTGCTTTTCTTAGTTTGCTTGTTGGTTGCATTGCTTGGCTGCGTTCAACAACCCGGGGAGGTTGTGTTAGCTGATGATACTGCTATACAGGAAACGGGAGAGGGGGCCTATCCAAATCCAGACAGAGACAGCTATGGCACTGGCATTTTTATTGATGAGAACAGGAATCCGATTAGGAAGCCGGTGAAGGAGGCTTTTGCTGAACTGCCTGCAATGCCGGAAGACTTTGGAGAGAAAATGCATTCAATGGACAGCGGCCTCTTTAACTCAATTGCCCTTGGCCTGGAGGAAGAATACTACAAGCAGCCAGAGTTCCTGCCGCTGTTTGAGGAAATCGGCTTAAGGTACTGGCAGAGCCCTGATTTAAGGAGATGGGGCAAGGAAGGATTTGGGATTTACCCAAGCGAAAGAGCGCACAAAATAAAACCGGGGGGCGAATTATATGTAACTGTTTTTGTTCACTCTGCCTACGGCATTGAAAGCTTCCAAGGACTGCGGTTGTATTCGTTTTTTCCGTGTGATAAAAATGCCGAACGGTTCTTTTCAATTGAGATTGAACCAGAAAACATGTTGGTCGGGCCGACTTATCCTATCGTGAACAGAGATTGGATGCATAAGGTCGTGATAAAGATTAAGGCGAGTGAGGAAGCAGAGCCTGGCAGGTATTTGATTGGCTTCAATGCGGCTTCTCCAGCAGCAGAGCAGGATAATGAGTGGAGAGAAGAGCATGGAAGCATGTATGTTTCCGGCGGCGGCATGTTCTCAATCAGCAGGCCGAGGTTGAGTATTAGGTTGATAGTTGAATAGGGCAGGGAAGAATGAAAATTCCGGCTGGTTTTTTGAAAAATTGGCTGAAATTCAGAAAAATTGTGCTTCAAATGCGGAGATATTTGACAGCCTTCTTTGAAATCCGTAAGCTTTAATAAGTAGAAGGGGGTTATTTTTTTACAATTAAGATAACCCGGAGGGTGATTCAAAAACAATGAAAACAGCAAAAAAACTTTTAATAGCCTATGTAATTCTTGTTTGTTTTTCAGCATATGTTTTAGCAGATGTTGACACAACAACAATGACATGGTATGTTGCTACAGCAAAGAGCCATTCAATAAGCTATGGCGGAAGCTGCAGTTCAACAGCGTTCTTTTTCCCAGAAAGCAGCGCAGCACTTGACAATGACAGTGACGGAAACGCTTCAAGAATCCTGCCACAGGAGGACAGGGCAGGCACTGCAGCATGCCAGAGCTCGAGTGTTGCAGGAATGACTATTGAGAACACTGGAACAGGAAATATAAACATTGATGCAAACTTTGCCTCTGCACTTGACACAAATGTCTGGTTGAAAGTGTGGAAGGGCACTGACTCAGGATGCGGCGCCTCTGGTTTGGGCGGATGGGAATTAATCTGCTCTCTAACAGATGATGCGACTTTGCCAGTAACAACAACAGCCTGCAAGGACTTCAATTCAAGCAATGCAACTACTGCAACAAGGCTTATCTCAGGACTTTTGCCAGGAGATGCAAACCAGCTGTGCTTCAGCGGGGAACTAAGGGATGCTTACTTGCATACCTACCCGGCAAGAGTTACTGCAGGAGACCACAATGGGACATTCCAAACAGGCACAGAAGACCCGGCAGGTTAATTTTAGAACAGCTTAACCAGTAAAAGACGAAAGGGGGTTCTATTATGGGAGAGAAAGATATGAATACAGGCAAAGGTGCTGAAGTAAAAAGCAGTGGAAAGGGCAAAATAAGGTGGCTTGGCCTGGCAGCAATAATAGCCATTATTGCAGCTGCTGTTGGCCTTTCGCTCTTAAATTACCAGAATGGTGGGGGGACAACTGGCCTGGCAACAATACCACAAGGGACCACAGAACCAGCAGAAAATGGTGCAAGTGATGAAAGTGATGGAACAGACAGCCTTGATATATCCCCAACACAGTACGCTGTAAGGCAGCGCTACTTTGAGGAGGTATTCAAGCCAAAGAGGGCTGAGTACGACCTGTTTGAAAAGGCAGCAGGGCATTTGGGCATCCCTTTGGAGCAGGTGCCGGATTACTTCAGTTTGAACAGCGAGGGGGAGATTTTTGCTGATTTGCCAAAGGCAGCAGATGACTTCAGTGAAATAGCATACCTTGTTGCAAACGGAAGGTACTTTTCAATAGGCTATCTTGATGAGACCTACTACAAACAGCCGGAGTTTTATCCGAACTTCAAGAAGATTGGGCTGCACTATTGGACAGAGCCAGACCCAAGGTACTGGACACCGCACGGCTATGGAAGCTACCCTGCAGAGCAGTGGACAACCATAAAGAAGGGCGAGGCACAGGAATTCACAGCTGTTGTGTTCTTCTATTCAAGCTGGGGGGTGCAAACATTTCAGGGCGTGACCCTAATGCCAAACAGTGAAGCCAGAGAATACTTTGACATTGAGATAACGCCGCAAACCTTCTTGCTCGAACCGACATTCCCGAAGTTCTACAAAAACTGGGTACATAAGGTTGTCATCAAAGGAAGGCCAAAAGAGGGCATACCAAAGAAAACATACGAGATTGGAATAAATGTTGAAAGGCCGCCAAAGGACATGAGGGAGAAGTGGGAGTTCGAGCACAGGAACATATACTTTGACGCAGCACTTGGAGGCATA
>JAFCFG010000149.1 GCA_017608725.1 Candidatus Iainarchaeum sp. | reverse complement strand
CCTATATCAGTATTTTGAAGGCCTTGGAGCACTGCTCATTCAAATTAAACAGAAAAGTAAAGGTAAAGTGGATTGAAACAACCTATCTGGAGAGCAAGGAAAAGGTGAAAAAGGCGCTGCAATCAGTTGATGGCGTGATTGTTCCAGGAGGCTTTGGGATTAGGGGAATTGAAGGCAAAATCGCTGCAGCAAAATACTGCAGGGAACATAATATCCCTTACCTTGGCCTTTGCTTGGGCTTTCAAATTGCCCTGATAGAATTTGCAAGGAATGTCTGCAAACTCAAGGGAGCAAACTCAACAGAGTTTGAACCAAAAACAAGGCACCCTGTTATTGACATCTTGCCAGAGCAGAAAGAGATTGAGGGCTTGGGCGGAAACATGAGGCTCGGGGGAAGAGATGTTGAACTGAAGGAGGGAACAATTGCTGCAAAGCTGCATGACAATGCGAAAAAAATCAGGAGAAGGTTCAGGCACCGCTTTGAATGCAATCCGCATTACATTGGGGCATTTGAAAAAAAGGGAATTGTTTTTTCAGGGAAGGCGCCAAAGGTTCCAATAATGCAGATCCTTGAACTGCCAAAACACCGCTTCTTTATGGCAACACAGTTCCACCCAGAATTCACTAGCAGGCCGCTTAGGCCTGACCCCTTGTTCCTGGAGTTTGTGAAAAAGAGCGCGGAGTAAATGGTTAATGATGAAACCAACAAAATCTTGCCCCCAGTAAGGCATATTAAAAGTGCATGCAACGGAAATCTGGTTCGGGGCATGGGCAATTGGGTTTTTGGTTACAGTTTTGCTTGATTTGCGCCTTTTGGCAGTCTTTGCATATAATTTGTTGCTGCCTTTACTTTAATTTCTCCGCTTCTTCAACCAGCATTATTGGAATGCCGTCTTCAATGCGATAAGCAAGCCTGCACTTATTGCAGAGCAAGCGCTGTTTTGCCTTTTCGTAGCTGAGGTCGCCTTTGCATTTAGGGCATGCAAGCACTTGCAACAGCTTTTTGGGCAGTTCTTTTGGCATGATAAAACCTTAGGCAATATACAGAGCAAAAGCATTTTTAATTAAATGTTTCCCTTTTCTTAAATACTGTGATTTTGATTGTTTGTTGAAACTGTAAAGGCGTTGAACAAGAAGATTGTCCTTGTTGGAACAGCCCATGTCAGCAAAGAAAGCGTTGCTCTTGTAAAGAAAACCATTGAAAAGGAAAAGCCGGATGTTGTCGGCATTGAACTTGACAGGGCAAGACTGCAGCAGCTTTTGCACGGCAAGCAATGGCAGGAGATGGACTTAGGCCAGATAATCAAGGAGGGAAAGGCCCATCTTTTTCTGATAAACATTTTGCTTGCAAACCTGCAGAGGCAGATCGGTGATGACCTCGGGGTCAAACCAGGCAGCGAAATGCTGCAGGCAGCCCAAATCGCAGAAGAAAGGGGGATTCCAACAGTTCTCCTTGACAGGGATGTGAAGATAACCCTGAAAAGGGCACTTGACAGAACAGGCCTGATGGAAAAGCTAAAGCTTGGCTACAGCATTCTTTCTGGTTTTTTTGGGGTAGGCCAGAAGCTGGATGAGAAAACAATTGCCTCTTTAAAGGAGAAGGACACTGTGAATGCCCTGATGCAGCAACTTGCAAAGGAGATGCCAAGCGTAAAATCAGTCCTGGTTGACGAAAGGGACATGTTTATTGCAAATCAAATCCTCAGGTCAAAGGGAAAGAAGATTGTTGCCGTTGTAGGAGCTGGCCACTTAGAGGGCATTAAAAAATTCTTGGACAGGAAAAGGAACGTAAGCAGCTTGCTGAGGATTGAGAAAAAGAAAACCAAGCTTCGTTACCTCAAATTTGTTGTTCCCCTCATGTTTGTTGGGCTTGTTGGATATGGTTTTTATACAAAGGGCCTGGAGGTTGCGCTAAACCTCTTCCTGGTTTGGTTTCTGGTAAACGGAATACTTTCAGCGCTTGGAGCAGCCCTTGCAAGAGCCCATCCGCTTTCAATTCTTGCAGCCTTTCTTGCAGCGCCGTTTACTTCGCTGCATCCAGCGTTTGCAGCTGGCTGGTTCGCCGGGCTGGTTGAATTGAAGCTAAGGGCCCCAAAGGTAAAGGATTTTGAGCAACTGCCAAAATTGGAGGGCCTAAGGCAGTTAGCGGGAAACAGGGTAGCAAGAATAATGATGGTTACAGCTTTTGCCAACATAGGCAGTACTATCGGAACAATAATCGCACTGCCGTACATAGCTGCAGTGGTTGCTTAATGCCCTTGGAAAGCGGACGGCATAGAAAGTACGTTGGAAAGCAATGCCTTGCAATGCCACACAAAAACGAGCGTTTTTGCATGGTGCCATCAATTCGCACGTGGAATTTGCTGCATACTTATTCAACTTTAGTTCCAGGCTGAACGGCTGCATCAATCTCTACAACCTTGTATTTTCCATCTGGGCTTTTTGCTGCCAAAAGCATTGCCTGGCTTTCAATGCCGGCAATGTTTGCTGGCTGCAGGTTTGCTACAACTATTATGTTCTTTCCCTGCAATTCTTCCTTGCTGTAAAACTCTTTCAAGCCAGCTACTATCTGCCTTTTCTCTGCCCCCAAATCTATCTGGATTTTGTAGAGCTTGTCCTTGCCCTCAATGTCCTCAACTGCTGCAATCTTTGCAACCTTCAACTCTGTTTTCTGCCATTCCTGAAAAGAAATCATTTTAGGCCTCCTATAATTAAATTCATTTACTGGTTTGTTTTTAAAAGTTAAACGCTTACGTCTGCAACAATGCTTTCTTCATTTGCTTCCTGTATTTCCTTTGGACGTATTGCAAGGGTTTT
>JAFCFG010000148.1 GCA_017608725.1 Candidatus Iainarchaeum sp. | reverse complement strand
ACCAGGCCCTGGTTGTGGATGCTTAAAAGCTGCGCTGCAGCAATCAATGCATTTACAACCCTGTTCAAACCAATCCACAGGCCTTTGCGGCTTTTCTCAAACAACTCCAGAGCTTCGGGGGTGCTGCTCTCTTTCAGTATTGGAACGTTTAATGCAAGCGCCTGCTCTGGTTCCCTTGAAGAAAAGCTGGCCAACTCTATTACATTGATTAAAATCTGGCGGTGTTTGTCAAAACTGCTTCCGTCCAAGGAGTGGATAAATTCAAAGTTCACTCCAAGCTTGTTTGCAATTGGCTTTATGTTGTCAATCTTTTGCTTGATTATTTGGTTGTATTGGTTTCCTGTTATCTTCAGAAGCGAGTGCCTCTCCAATGCAAGGTCAGCTGCTGCAACAGCTTGCTCAGTGGCATTTACTCCGGTTGCAATAACAGGAAAACCGCTTGGCATCTGCACAATGCTCAGCAATGCGTCCAAGCCAGCGTAATTGCTTCCAACCGGAACGCCAACAACCGGTTTTGTTGTCTTGCTTGCAATCACTCCAGGCAAGGCAGCTGCCAAGCCTGCACCGGCAATAAAGAGTTTTGCCCCACTCTCTGCAATAATCTGGTCAAGCATTTCCGGTGTTTTGTGTGCAGAGCAAATCCTTAATTCAGCACTCACTTCCCTGTCTTTCAGGCCGTTCATTATTCTGCTGTAAACACTGCTGTCACTCTTGCTTCCAAAAACAACTAGCACATCAGCCATTGTTCAAACACTAAAAATTGCAACTATAAAAGCCATTTAAAAATATCGCAGTTCCTAAATTCGGACAAAATTCAAAAAGTATATTATTTTTAAGACATTATTCAAAGAATTTGTACAAAAGGTGCTTTTCTATGGCAATAGAGCCTGTTAGAATCGCTGATAAGCTTGTTGGGGATGGACACCCCTGCTTTACTATTTCAGAGGTAGGCATAAACTATGAGAAAGACAAGCGGCTCAGCAAAAAAATGATTGACATGAGTGCAAGAGCAGGCTTTGACGCAGTCAAGTTCCAGGTTTTCAGCGCAAAGGGAATGTATACAAGGAAAGCAGGAACCTACGAACTGGAGGGCAAAAAGATTGATATATTCAGGGAAATGGAGAGGGTAAGCATGCCCTACAGCTGGCTCTCTGAATTGAAGGACTACGCAGAGAGAAAGGGCCTGATTTTCTTTGCATCTGCCTCTTGCAGGGAATCAGCCGATGCCTTGGATGAGGCAGGGGTAGCAGTCCATAAGCTTACAAGCTATGAAATAACCAACTTGCCATTGCTGCGGCATATTGCAAAAAAGGGAAGGCCTGTTATTCTCTCAACCGGCGGAGCATATTTGAAAGAAGTGGAAGAAGCGGTCAGAACAATCAGAAACGCCGGCAATGGGCAGATAATTTTAATGCAGTGCGTTGCCAAATATCCCGCAAGGCTTGATGCTTCAAACTTGCTTGCAATCAAAACAATGAAGCAGAAATTCAATTTGCCTGTTGGCTTCTCAGATAACGGCAGCGGATTTGTTAAAGAGGATATTGAGAAATTTGGGGAGAAAGCATGGCTGCTTGCTCCACTTGGTTCTGTTGCCCTTGGGGCAAACATCCTTGAAAAGCACACGACTTTGGACAGAAGCTTGCCAGGCAATGACCAAAAATACTCGATTGAGGAGCCAGAGCAAAAAGAGATGGTTGAGAGGATTAGGGAAATTGAAAAGAAGATGGCAAATGGAGAGCAGGTAGAGCAGCCACCTTCCCTGTTGCTTGGCACTGGCGTAAAGGAGCCGCATGAATCAGAGGCTTATGTTAGGGGATTTTGCTTCAAGCGCTTGTTCACTGCAAGAACGGTGAAGAGGGGAGAGCCCTTTACTGAGGAGAATGTCAAAATAGTTAGGCCTGGCCAGTTTAAGTCAGGCCTTGAGCCCAAATTTTATGACAAGCTGTTGAACAAGGCAAGGGCAAAGAGGGATTTGGAAGAGGATGTTCCAATAACCAGGGAAGATGTTCTTTTCACAGATTGAATTTCAATTCATTTAAATACACAGAAAATTTCAGATGAAAAGCTTTTCAGGAGATTTGCTTTTTATGGGCAAAAAGGAAGCATTAGCCTTTCTTGGCAAACTGCAGGCAAAGGGAATAAGGCTTGGCCTTGGCAGGCTTGAAGTGTTTCTGCCCCTCATTAACAGCCCTGAAGAGAAATTCAAATCAGTGCACGTTACAGGGACAAACGGAAAGGGAAGCACTGCTGCAATGATTGCAAGCATCCTGCAGCAGGCAGGCTACAAAACAGGGTTGTACACCAGCCCGCATCTGCTCAAATTGAATGAAAGGATTCAGGTAAACGGCAAGCAGATAACTGACAAGCGGTTGTTTGGGATTGTTAATGAATTGAAGAAGGAATACGAAGATTGCAGGGAAGAGCTCACCTTCTTTGAATACATCACAGCAGTTGCATTCAGGTACTTTGCAGAGCAAAAAGTTGACTTTGCAGTCGTTGAAGCAGGAATGGGCGGAAGGCTTGACGCAACCAATGTTATAATGCCGCTTGTCAGTGTCATAACAAACGTTGAAAGGGAGCACCAGCAGCATTTGGGAAAAACAGCCCAGGCAATTGCAAAAGAGAAAGCAGGCATAATCAAAGAGCACATTCCAGTTGTAACAGCTGAATGGAAAAAAACCATTTTGAAAATTTTCAAGAAAAAGTGCAAAGAAAACAAATCAAAGCTGGTTGTTGTAAAAAAACCCTTCAAGGGAAGGCTTGGCTTGCTTGGCTCTTTTCAGCGGTGGAATGCTGCAACCGCAGTTGCTGTTGCAA
>JAFCFG010000147.1 GCA_017608725.1 Candidatus Iainarchaeum sp. | reverse complement strand
ACTGTAAATTTCAAACCGCCAACATCAGCAACAAGCTTTTTCTGCTCAACAATCGCATCAGGAGAAAAGCAAGCCACGAAACGCCTTACAATAAGCTCATAGATTTTTTCCTCATCCTTGCTTAGCTTTTCCAGCCCCTCAGTTTCGCCGGTAGGATATATAGCAGGATCTGCAGGATCGCTTTTCTTTCCCTCCACAGGCTTGCTTCTTGTTGCATGCTTAACAAAGGAAAAGAGCTTGGCAAGCTTCTCAAGTATTTTTCTCGCTTGAATACTTGCTGGCAATTTTTGGCTGCTCGTCCTCGGGTAGCTGATAAGACCTGCAAGATAGAGTTGTTGTGCAATCTGCAACACCCTAGCTGGCGTTATTTTGTAAAATTTATAGGCTTCTGTTTGCAAGGTCGTCAAGTCAAACGGTACTGGTGGCTTTATTGCTTGCTCTCTCTTTACCGTTTTTAGCTCACAGGTTTTGCCCTTGAGAGCCCTGAATTTTTCCAGCTCTTGCTTTTCCTTTATATCCTTTGGGTATTTCAGCAACAGCTTTCCAGTTTTGTCTGTCAGGATATAAATTTGCCAATACGGCTCTGGCTTGAAGTTCCTTATCGCAAGTTCGCGCTCAACAACAAGATACAAGGCTGGTCCCTGGACACGCCCTATAGACATGATTTTGAAACGCCCTGCTTTGCGTATAGCATTCATCAATGCTCTGCTCAGATTTATGCCGTATAGCCAGTCAAGGTAATGTCGTGCCTCGCCAGCCAATGCTTGTCCCCAATCTATAGTCTGCCTTACCTCCTCGTAAGCTTTCTCGAGCTCTTCCTTCGTAAGGGTCGAAAATTTCATACGTTTTGCGTCTTGCTGTTTTGCAATAAAACGTAAAATGTTAAGTCCGATTACCTCGCCCTCAATATCATAGTCTGTGGCGATAATAAAGCTGTCAGCATTTTTGCATAACTTCGCGAGCACGTCATAGTAACGTTTGGTAAATGCGCTCCGTTTATTCAAGAAGGCTGGTTTCCATTCAAGCTCAAACACAGGCCATTCTCGCGATTTCTGCTTTTCATCAAGAGTAAAAAGATGGCCCACAGCAGCAGCAACAATTACACGCTTTCCATCTCGCTCCAATTCATAGTATGGAACGCCTTTTTCAACGTGCTTAACAGGCTTGCCTAATGCGCTTGCTATCTTCAACGCTGCCTGGGGCTTTTCTGTGACAATAAGCACATACCCCTCCTTACTTTTTCCTCCTTTTTCCTTTGCTTTGCTCTCCTTCTCATGATTTCTTTCTCCTGCTCTTTCATTTCTTGTTCCTTCCTTCTCTATATGCTCCAACACTGGTGTTGGCTTCTCAACTATCTCTGTGCTTTTTCTTACTTGCCTTGGGTCTATCTCTACAAAATCTTTTACAGCCATTTAAATTTCGATAATCTTACCTACGCGGCTGACATTGACAACTCTTGTATTTCCTATTTTTTCCTCGAGGCCAGATGCTTCATGCACATGACTGCATATCGCTATATCTGGCTTGAAACGCTTTATGGCTTTCATCACAGCTTCACTTCCAGGCACGAATGCGGAGAAGCTCTCCATCTTGCTTCCAGCAGGATGTACATGTGTAACCATGATTTTTTTCTTTGCATCCTTCACGCGTTCAAAACCTTGCTTGAGCAAAGAAAAAAGCTCTTTCTCGCTAAGCTGGAACAACCCTATGTTAGCTGAGCCTGCACCAAAGATTCCAACATCACCTATCTTGATAGCATAACCATGAATATTTTTTGTGTTCGGATAAAGCTCTGCAAGAAAATTTGCTGTAGCCAGTGTTTCGTGATTTCCTGGTATAAGCAAAACCTGCTTACCATATTTAACGAACGGCCCGACAATATTCTCTGTGCTCGTCTCGAACATTGTTAAGTCACCGGCAAGAATAACCAAATCAACATCCTTTTCTCTCGCTTTCTTTGCCAGCTTTTTCACTAGGGAGGTATCGCCGTGTATATCGCCAACTGCAAGAATTTTCAGCTTTCCTTTTCCTATGCTTCTCGCTACCTCTCGCTTATCTTTCTTGCCTTTTTTCCTTTCAGCATGCTTTTTTTTCATGCTCAGTGCTGATACCATAGAACAGCTACCAAGAACAGCTTAATAAATTTTTACAAGAGCAGTTTTGCCTAATAAATCCTTAGCTTGCCATCCACAATCAAAGGAATTACTTCGTTGATCCTATCGAGCCATGATTCAACCACCGCTTTAATTTCATTTTTCTTTCCAAGAGTAAAGCTATCAACAATCTGCACACTTACTGCTTGCGGTTCATTCACAGGAGAGCCTATCCTGCTTAGGATCTTGACATAGCATTCATTCGCAAGCCCTTGCTTGACTATATCTGAAGCTATAATATTAGCGAGTACATTGTAAAGCTTGCCCACATGCCTCGTAGGGTTCTTGCCGGCTGCTGCCTCAAGAGACATTTCACGGCATGGAGTGATAAGGCCGTTAACCCTGTTTCCACGACCAACCTGACCATCATCACCCATCTCAGCAGACAATCCCGTGACGGTCAGATACACATCATCTATGCTTTTTGCTTCAAAAGCTGGCTTGTCAAGTGCATTAACAACAACGTCACATTCTCCATACTTTTTCGCTTTTCTCTTGATTTCTTCTCTTATTTTTTCCTTCACCTCGTAGTATTCTCCAATACCGCTAATATATTTATCAATGAATGCTACAGCCACGGTCAGCTTTATTTTGTTTCTCTCTCTTAGCGCCATAACCTTGATATCTTCGCCGACAGCAGGAAACTTCTTGATAAAAGCCTTGGAGTTCAG
>JAFCFG010000146.1 GCA_017608725.1 Candidatus Iainarchaeum sp. | reverse complement strand
TGCAGTCATCTATCTAAAAGTCAAGAAGGACAAGCAGAGCGTGATAAACAGCGTTGTGGAGGTAGAAGACTACAAGGATGCCTCAAAGCTGTATGTGATTGCATTGATTAGGGATGTAATTGGCAGCATGGAGCTTGCCCAGGTTATTGCAAGCATTGAACAGCTTAACAAGAGGATTAAAGAGGGCCTGCAGAAAATCAGCGAAAAATGGGGCATTGGAATTGAGGCAGTTGAGATAAAGGACATTGACATCCCAAGAGCAGTTCTTGACGCAATGCATGAGGAAAAAGCAGCTGTTCAAAAAAAGCTTGCGAGAATGGAGGGTGCAAAAGCCCACATGGCTGAGATTGAGGCAGTAAAGCATGCAGCAGAACAGCTAAGCGATAGGGCGCTTGCATACTATTATGTTAGGGCATTGGAGAAAATTGGAGAGGGAAAAAGCACCAAGTTCATTTTCCCAATGGAGTTAAGCAGGCTGGCGGAAGCAGTTTCTGGCGGAATAAGCGGCAAGCCAAGCCCTGATGTTGAAAAGCTGTTTGAAAAGTATGCGCCGGCAATCACCAGAGTCCTGAGCCCAAGCGAGAAAGAGAAAATAAAGAAACAGGTCAAGAAAAAGAAATAGGCTTTTTAGATCGCGCCAGGGCCTTTGCTTACAATGGTTCCATCAGGTCTAATCTGAATAACAAAGAATACATCATTTACTTCAGGCCGTCCAGGATAGGCTTTTGCGTTAAATATTACTTCCCAAACATTCTGCTCTTCATAAAACGATGCGTTTGGTATGACCTGCCAGCCAGATGTTGAAACATATTCAATGAACTCTTGTACGTCAGTGTCTGTTTCTGCATAGGTGATTGCCTCTTCTTCGCTGTCGATTGGAAACCCTATTGTAACAGGTTCTTCAAGGCATCCGCTGATTAAAACAAATGCAATAAGTGCCAGCCCCAAAACCAAGATTTTTGTTTTCATAAAGACACATTAATTGCTTTATTGTTTAAAAGAATTTCCTTTAAACGCCCGCTGTAGAAATCTTATTTTGTTTATAAATGCCTTGCTGCTATTTTGCGGTTAAAAGCCGATTTAAGGGATTCAAATTTTGCATTTATAAAGGATTTCTACAGAGTGCTTTAAACGCCCCTTTATAAAGCCTGGTTAGCAGTTGCCTTTAAACCGAAGCAGCGATTGCCCATGCCTCTATTAATGCGCCAAGCAAAAGCAGGGCAATGGCGTAGAACAGCATTACTGTTACGTCCTTGCTGATTATTCCCAGCTCGTGCTTGTGGTATTTTCTTTTGGTTAACACAATGCTTACAATGCCTCCTGCGATTGCACCCACAAAATAGCCGAGCCATTCCGGCAGGCCATGTGGCAACAAGCCGAGGGCTGTTTTTGCTGCTGCTCCAAGGCCCTGGGTTATTCCGCCAGGGCTGCCTGCAAAGGCAAGTATTTCTTGGCCCAGCAGGACACCTACAATGGAGGCATTCCAGCCGATTAAGAACACTGCCCCTGCACCGTAAACAAAAGAGGTTAGAACTGCAACAAGCAAAACAAAGCTGTTGTTCAGGAATATTACGTTGAACCAGCACCAACTGTTGTTGCCGCATGCGCTTATTGGGATTACTGCATTCCCGCTTAGGTTTTCCCTCAGTGTGCCAATTGATGCAAGGGTTTTTTCCTGCATTCCAAACATTATTTCCCTCTCCATTGGCGGCATAACACCGTACCAAAAGCTGTAAGTGATAACAAGGCCAATGAAGAACCAGGCGTAAACCTCTATTATTCTAAAGTGCCTTGCAAGGAACGAAGCAGCAAACCCCGGCCTTCTTGCTTCCCTTTCCTCTTCCCTTGCAAACACTGTGTGCATTAGTGGAACAAGGCCAATTGTGATAAATGCAATGGACAGGATGCTGCTTGTGGGGTTTTCCTCTGTTCCAGGGAAGGTAAAGTATGCAATCCAAAGTGAGGCAGAGCCAACCACTACTGCCACAAATACCATGAACAGCGGGTGCCTTAGAACCTCTTTTCCTGTTAGCAATGATTCAAGGACCACGAAAAAACACCTTGCTTTAAATAACTTTAAATTATAGGAAAATAATAAATTTGGACCACGAAAAAACACCTTGCTTTAAATAACTTGTTAATTATCTATTAATTATAGGAAAATAATAAACTTTGCTGTTTAGCAACATTTTTTTGATTTTTTAAGTTTTTTATTGAATTTGAGAGGTAACGTTTTAATGCAGAAGAAAATGGTTTTGCCTGGTGATGTGCTCAGCACAGAGGAAGAATTTGAGCCAGGCAAAAACGCGTTTGTGGAAGAGGGCAATGTCTATTCGGCTGCTGTTGGCCAGCCGGAGGTTAACGAGAAGCAGAAGTCAATTGATGTAAAGCCAGAAAAGCCCCTGAGGCTCTTGAGCGAGGGAGGAATTGTTTTTGCAGTTGTTGTCTTAGTGAAAGAGAACAGTGTCAATGTTTCCATAATGCAGAACCCTGAAAAGGGGAACAGCCCTGTGATAAACCAGAGGCATGCAATGCTGCCAATTAGAAATGTAAGCAGGCAGTATGTGGAAAGCCTGAGGGACAATTTCAGAATTGGCGATTTAATTAAGGCAAAGATTGCCAGGGCAGGCCCGCTTGGAATTGATTTAACCACTGCTGAACCAGGGCTTGGTGTTATAAAAGCTTTTTGCACGAGGTGCAGGCACCCCTTGCATTTGTTTGGCAGAACACTAAAATGTTTGGGGTGCGGGCACACAGAGCGCAGGAAGGTAAGCAAGGATTATTTATTAAAATAGACTGGCAGAGGTTTTATTCATTTTGAATGCAAAGAAGAATGAACTGGAATTCGTTTTAAAGGGCGAAAGGCACACTTATCCCTGCATCCTGAGGGAAGCCCTGCTTCAAGACAGCAGCGTTCAGTTTGCAGCCTACAGGTTGGAGCACCCTTTTGATGAAGACAGCAGGTTTGTTGTTAAGACAAAGGGGAAAACGCCCAAGAAAGCGCTAACTGACGCTTTGAAGAAAATAGACTCAAACCTGAACGAGTTCAAAAAGGCGTTTAAGGCCGCAAAGTAATTTTTTTTGGTGCTTGTTGTGAAGCAGTTGCCCCGGGTTCTAGCAATTGATGACGGCTACTTCAAGCCAAGGCAGAAGGGCAAGGCTATTCTGGTCGGGGTTGTAAGCAGGCTGGATGGCAGGATTGAGGGAATTCTCTCAACAGATGTGAAGGTTGATGGCCTTAACAGCACCCTGAGAATAGCCTCAATGCTTTCAAAGAGCAAATTCAGGCAACAGGTTTCGTTCATTCTCTTGGATGGAGTGAACTTCGCTGGCTTCAACATCGTGGATGTAGAGAAGCTGCACAAAAAGCTGGGAATTCCAGTAATAATCGTTTTCAGAAAAATGCCCAGAATGCAGAAAATCAAAAGGGCTTTGGAAAAGTTCAAGGACAAGAAGAAAAGAATGCAGTTAATCAGGAACGCCGGGGAAATCCACAAATTCAATTCAATTCACTTCCAATTCCATGCAACTGATCTGAAAACAGCAAAAACCGTTCTGAGGAAAACAATTAAATACAGCAACCTACCTGAACCATTAAGGCTAGCTCACTTGATAGCCTCTGGTGTTTCATTGGGTGAAAGCACCAGGCCATAGGCTGGAACATGAATTTAAACTGCAGGGGAA
>JAFCFG010000145.1 GCA_017608725.1 Candidatus Iainarchaeum sp. | reverse complement strand
AAAAAGAAGGAAAAGTGCTGCTAATCCCATTATGGCTCTTTCTAATAATGTGCTAAAAACAATAAACATTTAAGCAATCATCGCCATACGATAGAATAGGCAATGATGAGGTAAACCACTATAGTGATGTATAGGGATTACAGTAAAGCTTTTTAAAGACTTCCCTTCACTGTAATTACTATGGTAACAAAAGACGACTATAACCTGAATTACACTATTGAAAGGCTCAAGAATTCAAGCATGCTGCCCCACAATAAACGCAAAGCGCTTGAATACTATGAAGAAAAGATCGCCCAGGGCGCCAGAAAAATAAGCTATTCCTATGTTCTGCGCATTCTCATCGAATTAGGCGAGCATTCAAGGCCAAAAAGTTTGAGGACATCTCAAAACAGGAAATGGTCTCGTTCTTCAACAACCTCAAGCCAAAAGACAAGGTTCTCAAAACCAGGCACGGGGCCACAGTAACCATTCCAATCGAAGCCTACAGCGAAAACACTCTATGGCAATACAAGGCCTCGGTAAAGACCTTTTACAAATGGGTTTTTGGAAGGGAAAGCGATGAAACTCCACCCGATTGCGTTCGGTGGATAAAACGCATCGGGAACAAGAATGGCAACTGCTGGGACAAACTGAAAAAAGAAATTCTGACACCAAAAGAAGCAACCATGATTCTCAAGGCAGCTAAGAACGCCCGCAACAAAGCAATCATTGCAATCTTATGGGAGTATGGCCTGCGCGCTTCTGAACTCCTTAACATGAAGAAATCTGATTTGAAAATCAAAGAGAACTATATTGAGTTTGAGGTGGATGGAAAAACCGGCAAGCGCGAAGTAATCCTGGTTGAAAGTAAGCCATTCATTGAGGCCTGGCTTGCAGAGCTCGAGGAGAAAAAAGATCAGCTCCCTGAAAACATGCACGATTGGATATGGATTGCCTTCAGCTCAAGAGGCTACCACCAAAAGGCAATCGGAACAAAACGCATTTCACGAGACGCCTTGAACGTAAAACTCAAAACCATTGCAAAAAGGGCCGGCATTACCAAAAGAGTCTGGACTCACGGCTTCCGGCATTCTGCCGCAACTCGCGATGCCGTAAAGGGCTACAATGAGGCCAAGCTTAGAGTAAAGTACGGTTGGAGCAAGCAGAGCCAGATGCCAAGCGTTTACATCCACTTTGCCGACCAAAACCTCAAAAAAGAAATTTTGATTGAGAAAGGCATTTGGAAGCCGGACAAAAAAGAGGATGAGCCTCTTTCAAGCCAGACCGTTAACTGTCCTTTCTGCTCTGCCCAAAACGTGAGGGAAAGCGAGTACTGCAACAAGTGCGGCAAGCCACTCAAAATCGAGCAGCTGAAAGAAATGGAAAAGAAATCAAAAAACATGGAATATCTACAGGAAATGATCAGGCAAGAGCTCGAGAAAAAAGGATACGACCTCGCAGAAATGGCAACAATACAGGCAGCGCCCAGAAATAAAAGAGCGCCAAAAACAACAAAGAGAAGAGAAACAGATTAAACTCTTTTATATAATATTTATTGCATGACCTTCATTGACACAAAGTCAAACAAAGCAAAAATCTTCAATCTTCTATGCAAAGAGTCTCCCTTAACTGCAAAACAGGTATTCGAAATAGTGCAAAGCAACAGATGGAACATGACCTACCAAGCAGTCCACAAAGACCTGCAAGCACTAGCCAAAGAAAAACTGGTGAAAAAGAAGAAAAAACAGTACGCCCCAAATTGGGACACATTCGAAAAAGTAAAGAAAAAAATAATCGAGCTCGAACGACGCAACCAAGAGTAAAAGCCCCCAAATTTCTCAACCCAATTATTATTAACAAGTTTACTGCTTATTTTAGCGGTTTGAAAATGCCGCTGCTGAAAAAGCCACACGGAAAAAGAGAAAGAAACCAGGTCTGGGCAGAACTAACCTTTCCACCGCAAATGTACAAGGCCAGGCAAGGAATCTTTCCACTAAGAGCAGAGCTCATGGAAAAAGACCCAACGTTCAGGAGAGACGTGCTCAGAATAAGGCAGAATATCAACTCCTACAATGTTAGCATGCAAGAAGCAAACAACCAATACTTTGCAGCCTTGGATGCCGCAATAAGAAGAAGGCAGAAAAAAGTCGCTTAAGGCCCTTCCAAAGGCCAAGGATTCAAACCTTCCTTAAAAGAAGTGAAAGCAATGTGGGTGTCAACCGCAGCAACCTTATCGTTCTTGCTCAGCTCTTCCACAATCGCGTAAAGCTCTTTGGTGCTCTTAAACCTGCAAACGAAAAGCAAGTCAAATTCTCCTGAAACCTCGTAAAGGCAAATAACATCCTTATTGCCCTCATACTGTTTTACAAGCGGCTGAATGTTCTTGAATCAACCTTCGTAAGAATGAACGCAGTGAAGTCATAACCGAATTTGGGCAAATCAATTTGGGGATAGATGCCTTTGAGGATTCCCTTCTGCTTCAAACGCTTTACTGCAGCGTAAACGGCCGGAGAAGTCTTCTTGAAGCGCTTAGCCAGCTCGCTGTACTTGACGGTTCCATTTTTGATGATGTAATTCAGTAGTTCTGTTTCAAAGTCAGCCATTTAACCAATTATTAGATTTAACCCATATATAAATTTACGTTTTAAGCATTTTCAGAAATGGCTTAAGAAAAACACCCAGCAATCGCCCAAATCTTAAAAATATGCAATAATTTGTTTTATTTTTAGAAAGGCATTCGATATCTTTAAAAACAACGGTTCCCACAATCTTCTAATAGAGCGCAATGGACGCAAGAGAACAAGAGGAAACAATAAAGCTCCCACAGGTTAGAACAGCAAAAGACAAAACAGTAGCA
>JAFCFG010000144.1 GCA_017608725.1 Candidatus Iainarchaeum sp. | reverse complement strand
TGGCAGTAATAGCAGATGCTGGTGCAGAATGGAACGTGCAAATAAAAAGCCAGTTCCTGCCCTGAAAAATCCAATTCCCTTAATTCTTGAACAAGCTTTTTTAGATCAATTAATGGCATTGCACCGCTTTCAGGGTATCTGTAAACAAAGCCATGTCCAAACAGCCTTTTTTCAATGCCCCCTTTTTCCAATTCCTTTGGGTTAAATTCAAGCATATCATTATTCCTTTCCAAAAAGGGTTTATAATTATTTGATTTCTATTAATTAACGAGCCACCATGGAAATCCTTTCCCCATTCTCAAAACAGGAAGAAGTCCTCCCTCTAATCAAAGCAGGTGCCAGGGAGCTTTACTGCGGCATTGTAACAGGGGAATGGGAGAAGCGCTTTACCTACATTGGTTCAAGCAATTTAAGGCATGACAAAGCAGCAAACCTTTCCTCTTTTAAGGAACTTGAGCAGGCAGCAAAAACAGCCAGCAGGCATGCTGTTCCCATATTTGTTGCATTCAATGCACACTTCTACAGCAAACAGCAGCTGCCCCTTGTCCTAGAACAGGTGAAAAAAGCCCTTTCATCCGGGGCCAGTGGCCTGATAATTGCTGACCCCTCTTTAATTGAATTGGTTAAGGCCAAATTTCCTAATGCAACCCTTTCCCTTAGCACTGGCCAGCCCTGCTTCAATAGCCATGCCCTTCAATTCTTCAAGCAGCTTGGCATCAGCAGAGTTGTTCTGCCAAGGCATTTGACTGTTGGGGAAGCAGCAAAGCTTGCGGCAGAGGCCAAAAAACTCGGCCTTGAAACAGAGGCCTTTGCTTTGAACGCAATCTGTCCCTTTATTGACGGGCTTTGCACTTTCCAGCACCTTGTTGAACCGAGCCAAGCAATGCCGCAACAGCCTCTTGCATGCAGGTCTTCCTTCAAAGTTACGGCAACCGGCAGCGGAAAAAGGAAGCAGGTCGCAGTTGCCCATGCAAGGATCTGGAACAACACTGTTTCCTTTGACTGCGGCCTCTGTGGTTTGCCTTTCTTTCTCAGGGCAGGCGTTTCCTCCGTCAAAATTGCCGGCAGGGCAAACAGCCTGGAGAAGAAGCTCGCTGATTTGGCAGCAGTAAAGCAGGCAATCAACGCAGCAAAAACCCTTTCAAAAAGGCAATTCACCGAAAGGGCAACAGGCCTTTACTTTGATTTGTACCACAGAAGCTGCCAGTGCATTAACTGCTATTATCCAACAGCAGGGAAGTGGGGCAAATGAGCAAGGCAATGGAGAGGGCACTGTTCATTTCAAACAGCAATCAATTGAGGCAATTGCCCAAATCCTCCAAAAAAACAAACAGCAAACGATTAAATTCCTTAAAATCTTTCCAGAGAATATACTTTGGCCAGGAATTCTGCGAAACCCTCTTGCCAAACAAAACAGAATTGCTCGCAGTCAAAGATTTTTGCAAAAAGCAGGGCCTAAAACTCTCCTTTGTTACGCCCTACTTAACTGATTCAGGCCTTAAAAGGGCACTTGCCCTAACAAGGCTTCTCTCCAAGGAAGATGAACTGGTTGTAAACGATTACGGCCTGCTTCACGCAGTCCAGGGAAGCAAGCCAATTCTAACAGGGGGCAGGCTTCTAAACAGGCAGTTCAGGGACCCAAGAATAGCCTTGTTCAAAGACACTGTTCCCCGGGATTTTTTCCTGCACTTGCAGCAGAGCCACGCTTCTTCACCCAAATTCCTGCGCTTTTTGCAGGGCCATGGAATTAAGAGAGTTGAACTTGACAATTTGCTGCAGGGCATTGGCACAGATTTAAGCAAAAGCCCCCTTCGTGCCTCTCTCTACTACCCCTTTGCCTTTATCAGCACAACAAGGCTTTGTTTGACTGCAAACTGCGGCAAGATTTCTTCTCATAACAAGATTGGAATTTTTCCTTGCGCCAGAGACTGCCGGCTATACCAGTTCAGATTAACCAGCTCTCTTTTCCCAGTGGAACTCTTCGTGTTTGGCAACACTGTTTTTAGCAAGAACAGCAAGCTGCCAAAGGAGAGTGAATTGCAGGCCAGGGGAATTGACAGGCTTGTTACGAATACACCCATACAATTATCAGAATGATTACCAATCCAACGCTTAGCCAGAAGCTGGGGTTTTTGAACAGGTTAAACAAGCTTACCCATGCTTTTTTTTGAGTTTTCCCCCTTCCACCAAGCTTTACTGTCCCTGTCTTTACGATTTCCCTGCTGTATCGCAGCCAAGCCCCTGGTTCCCTCAGCTCGTGCAGTGTTTCCCTTGTTATTTCAAGGAACCCCTTTGGTCTTTCTGGAACGGTTTCCTCTCCAAAGATTTGGCCAGTTACCGCGCTTATCTCCAGCTGGTGATTTTTTCCAGCAACAGTTATGCTTGCAATCCACATCGGGTAGTAAACTGTTTTAAAGCCACTTAGTATGATGCTGTCCTTTGTTGTTTCAAGCTGTTCTGCTGTCTTTATTACTGCAACCTTTTTCGCTTCCTCCTGTGAGAATTCGCTGCCCTTTACCTCCGCCGGGTACTGGTCTGGCAATTCTTTCACCAATTCCTTTTCGTTTGGCATGCTCTCTGCCAACTCTTTGCTTAATTCGCCTGTCACTGCGTTGAGCGCAAGCCTTCCCCTCTTGGTTTTCTTTACAACCTGTTTTCCCCCTTTCTCCTCTTCAAAGGCAGCATCGTAGTAGAAAACGTAGAATGGAGTGAGAATTAGCTGCAGGGTTGCCACTTCAAATTCTTGCCAGCTCTTTTTCCTCAGGGTTTCCTCAATTAGCTTTGTAACCTGTTCTAGTTCGAATGAAACCGGAAAAACGGGATTGCCCAAAAACATCTACT
>JAFCFG010000143.1 GCA_017608725.1 Candidatus Iainarchaeum sp. | reverse complement strand
TACCCAGCAACGACATTTACCTCAAGCTGGCTGTTGCCGATGCTGAATACAGTGAGCTGCAGTACCTGGGGGAGGAGGAGTTTCTGCAAATGCACCCTGAATTAGAATTTGAAAAGCAAGGAAAGGAACTGCATTTGGTTGAAGGAGAATACACAATTGAAAGGGATGTCGTTATTCCGGCAAACCTGCAGGTTGTTTTTGAGGCAGGCGCAAACATAAAAATTGGTGAAGGAAAATCAATTGTTTCATACAGCAGCCTTGATGTGAGGGGGACAGAGGAAAAGCCAGTAGTCATTTCACAGCTGGAAGAGGGAAGGCCATTTGGCACTCTGGCTGTGCTTGGCAATGGCAAGGATGTTAAAGCAACCTTCAACTACCTTGAATTGTCTGGCGGCAGTGAAAAATTCATTAACGGAGTGTTTTTCTCAGGGCAGCTTTCACTTTACCACACTGATGCAGAGATACTCAATTCAAAAATAGAGGGAAGCAGCAGCGATGACGGCCTAAACGTAAAGTACGGCAAGGTAAGAATTGAGAACAGCTTGTTTGCAAACAACAAAGCAGACCAAGCCGACCTTGACTTTTGCGATGGAACAGTGAACAACAGCGTTTTCAGGTCACTACTTCCAAATGAGGGGGATGGCCTGGATGTGAGCGGCAGCAATATCCTGGTTTTGGACAGCGCTTTTGAAGGCCTTGGAGACAAGGGCATTAGCATTGGGGAGCAAAGCTGGGTTGTGGTATATAACAGCCTTGTCGTGGACAACGGCATGGGCAGTGCTGTAAAAGACCTTTCAGAGGCGTTCTTCCTTGAAAACACCTTTGCAAAGAACAAGACAGCAATTGCAGCCTATGAGAAAAAGCCCTTATTTGGCGGGGCAAGCTTCTACCTCTTTGAAAACAGGCTTGAGGAAAACGAAAGCAAATTCAGCCTTGACGAAAAATCAAGCCAGGGAAGCGTTGACCTCTCAGGCAAAGAAGCGGCATTCAGAGAGGCAATAGCAAGCAGAAACATTGAAGGGCTGAAGGAAATTCTTAAAGGTGAAGGGCAATGAAAACGCAATTGATGCAGGAAAGACCCGAAGGAAGGGAAATGGGAACACAAACAATGCAGAAAAGCAGGCAGCAAAGCCCCTCAATTGAGGTGAAGAGAAACGAAATCAAATACTACGTGAACTACAATGACTTCCTTGCAGTAAGCAATGCCCTTGACCATGCCCTGGAAAGAGACAGCTATGACAATGGCAGGGGCTACTTCATCAGAAGCCTTTACTTTGATACTCTGGAAAACAAGGCATTTGAGGAGAAGATGATGGGAATTGAGAGGAGGAAGAAGTACAGGCTGAGGCTCTACGATTTCAACAGCAAGGAAGTGAAGTTTGAGGTAAAGAACAAGTTCAATGAAAACATTTTGAAGGAAACTGTTTGGATAAAGAGGCAAGATGCGGAAGAGCTGCAGAAAGGAAACTACGATGTATTGCTGCACTATAATAGCCCAACGCTGAGAAAGGCCTATGCCGAATTTAAGAAGTTTTGCTACAGGCCGGTTGTAGTAATAGACTATGAAAGGTCGGCGTTTGTTTACGATTTCAACAACACGAGGATAACCTTTGACAGAAACATCAAAGCCAGCTCGATAGATTTAAATATGTTTAACAAATCAATTTTTATGAAGCCCTTGCTAAATAGCAAACTGGTTGTTTTAGAGGTAAAATTTGACAGGTTTATCCCAGATTGGCTCAAATCAATAATTCAGATGAGGGGTTGCAGAAGCGCAATAGGAAAGTACTGCATTGGCAGGCTTGACAACAAAATATGCTGGATTTGATTGAAAATGGCTGACCAAATAACTTTTCAAAAACTGTTCAGTGACTTTTTCTCACAGCAGGCCTATGGCCTGGGCGTGAGAATCTCAATCGGAACAATTCTGATGAACCTGATTGTTTCGCTTGCAATAGCATTATTCATTTACTACATCTACAAGAAATCATTTACAGGCGTGATGTACAACAAGAACTTCAGCGTTACACTGGTGATGACAACACTGCTTGTCTCAGGAATTATGATGACTATTACAGGCAACCTTGCCCTCTCACTTGGAATGGTCGGAGCACTGTCAATCATCAGGTTTAGAACAGCAATAAAGGACCCAAAGGATGTTACATTCCTGTTCTGGGCTGTTTCGGTTGGCATAATCAACGGCGTGTCGTTCTTTGAGCTGTCAGTCACAATGTCGATTTTCATGGGCATAGTTATTCTGCTGCTCTCCAAAAAAATGCCTCTAATACACCTTCCATTCATCCTGATGATCAAGTATACTGCCCTGGATGATGCAGAGCTTGAGAAAATTCTTGATGAAAACTGCAGCAGGTTCAAGGTGAGAAATAGCAGCCTGTCGGATTCAGAGGGAGAGAAAACAATTGAGGTAAGGGTAAGGAAAAACCAGGAAACAAAAATGCTCCAAGAAATCAAGGCACTGGAAGGCGTTAAAAAAGTTGTATTGTTCAGCCACGAAGGCGAGCTCGCAGAGTAAAAAAAGGCACTAAAAACTATTGCAAAGTCAAACTATAACCCTTGGTCAATAGACCGAGGGTTTGTTGTATCTTAGTTGAGTTGTAGTCTTGTTTGTCCTTTTTGTGGTTTGAGATAGTTTCGTTTTCCTTGGTTGAGCACGTAGTTTTTGGTGTGTTCGTATTCTTTCTTGCTGTTGTTCCCTTGAACAGTTTGACTGCTTGTGGGGCAGAGTGCAGCGGGGGTTCTCCCCTTTCAGCGTTTTCAAATGCTGTAACTTGAACAGTTTGACTGCTTGTGGGGCAGAGTGCAGCCCTATATCTGCTATCATGTGCAGGTGGTCGCCGTCAAAACC
>JAFCFG010000142.1 GCA_017608725.1 Candidatus Iainarchaeum sp. | reverse complement strand
GCGCCTGGAATGAAGTCAGAGAAGTAATTATATTCCTCGCCATTAAGGACGTAAATAAATGGCGAAGCGTCTGTTTTGTGTATTACCAGCTGCCCGCCGTCTTCAATTACAAGCTTTGCATTTGTTTTTTCAATTATCACACCATAGCCTGCTGGAACAACCAGTTTTGCTGATGAAGTGACTGTAAGTTCGCCGTTTACAATATGCAGGTTTCCGCCTGACATGCTGCATGTGCTGCTTAAAGTGCAGACATCGCCACTTGTGATATTCCAGTTGCCTGAGCTTGGGCAGGTGCAGCTGTCTGCCGCCTCTGGATTAATTCTCACGCTGTTTGCAGTGGAATTAAAGTACTTATGACCTGTGTAATCTCTTACAGCAATATTCACAAAGTAGCTGGCATCTGGTATTCCTGAAATGTTCCAATCCCAGGAACAGGTTCTCTTGTTTAATCTGCCGTACTTGAAATCCATCAGTATTTCTGCATCTGATAGGGCAATGCCATACATTTTCAGTTCTTCCACTCTGCCCTTCCAACCCTGACTTGAACCATCTCCTCCAATATAGCCCCAACTGGAGGTTCCTGATTGGGGAGCATTACCAAAAAGCCTTGTTGGGCCATTTCCGTCAACAAACAAATCAACCTTGTCTGAACTATCTCTCCTTACAACAACGTGGTGCCATGCTCCTGCATCTGGAAGTGGATGGACTACATCCGAGCCTGAAGTTGTCACCCTTATAAAAAAGTTGATTCCGTCATTATTTTGACTGATTTTTGGGTAGGTTCCAGATGCAGGGTGGGCAACAAAGAACCTGTAAGAAGCATCCCAGGAATCAACGTAAATCCATGAAGATATTGTAAATGGCCCTGAAAAGTTAACAAGGCCGTTCAATACTATTTTCTCACCAGTACCGCCAAAAGAGGCAGAGTTTGTATCCCACTTCCCTGTTGCAGTGTTATCTGCTCCAGCAACATACGTGCCGTGCATTCCATTTCCACTGTAATCAAACACCATTGGACCATTTGAATCAACACCATCAAATTTGTAGTATGCAAGCAAATCAGGGTTTACCTGGCCTGCACTGTAGTAATTTATGTCAATGAGGTTGGTTTCACACTGGTTTCCGTCAACCTCTAGACCAGCAACTATTGCCGTGCCAGTTCCCTGCATAGCACTAGTGGAATAGTTGATATCGGCATAATGGTGGCTGAAGTCGGCATCGCCTGTTGCAACATTGAAATCAATTCTTGGGTTTTCATCAACAGCATAGGAAAAGGCAGGCATTGCCAATGATGGTGAAACATAGCCCTGAGCTAGAGGTTCAATCTCTTCAGGTTGTTCAATAACCACTGGGTTGTTTTCATCGTAGATGCAATTTACCCTGCTTCCTGGGGCAAGCTGGTTTTCATCCGCAACGCATTCTATTAGGATTTCTTGGGAAAGGGTGTTGTCATCAATAATTGTTTCAATGAGGATTTCCTCGTCTGGTTCAGAAAAGATGTTTTCACAGCTGGAATTGCATGCCCCCTTGTTGTTGCAGAGGTCAAATGTCATTGCATTGAAATCATTGCAGTCGGAATCACTGGAACAGGTGATTTCACATTCTGGTTCTGGTTCAACCGGGATATTTGAACAGTATGAATCACAGGTTCCGTCATTGTTGCATATGTCCATTGTTGCAGGCAGTAAATCGTCGCAGTCAGTGTCATCAGAACAAATTATTTCGCATTCTGGTTGGATAGGAATATTTGAACAGTAAGCACTGCATATTCCATCATCATTGCAGATGTCAATTGTTGAAGGGTTCAGGTCATCGCAGTCAGCATCTCTGTAACAGGCTATTGGACACTCTGCAATGTTTCCATCATAGGCATTGCTGCTGAATGCAGCATACCCAAGCAAAGCAGTGGTGCTTGCAGCTATCACTAGGAGGATGAACAGCATGCTTGTTTTTGTGTTGTGCCTGCCTTGCTCTTGTTTTAAGAAGGCAGTGCACTTGTCCTTACAAATGCCGAGAACAGCGCTGTGGTTACCTTGTGCTCGCTTTGGCAACTGTTTCACCCCCTAGCTCTATTCTTATGCACTTGTTCCTTGGAATTATAGTAAGGTTTTCTTTGTCTTGCTCCAGAATCTTTATGTTGAAGGGATCATAATCCAGGAACTTGCCTACCTTGAAGGAAACAGAATTGAATGTGTCGTTGTAGAAAACGGAAATGGTTTTTCCAAGGTGTTCTTTGAGCAGCCTGTCCTCTGCCTCCAATGTCTTGAAGGAGTGCACGGCGCTATTTTTTGCTGTTCCCGGCATTGCCTGCACCCCTTAGAATTTCCAGCCTTATGCATTTGTCTCTTGGAATTAGTGTGGGGGTGTTGTTTCCGTTCTCCAGAATCAGCAAATTAAAAGAGTCAAAATCCAGGAACTTGCCTACCTTGAAAGAAACAGAGTTAAAGGTATCATTGTAGAAAACAGAGATTTCCTTGCCTATGCTTTCGCCAAGTAACTTGTCCTTGCTGTCCACCAACAACCCCCGACCAAATAATAAAGGACATAATAGTGAGGGCGTTGTTGTATATAATGGTTTCTGTAAATTTTCCGGTGTAGAAATCTTATTTTGTTTATAAATGCCTTGCTGCTATTTTGCCGTTAAAAGTCGGTTTAAGGGATTCAAATTTTGCATTTATAAATCATTTCTGCAGGGCCTATAAATTTTATTGACCATTATTTAGCAGGCCGATGGCTGGGTTTTTTAAAAAAGAAAAAAAGGCGCTATCTTCAGCGCAGGTATTCAAGGGTGTTGTGCCAAATGCCCGGGGTCATTGCAGGGTCGTAGTTGAAGTAGATTACCTTCCCAATAAGCAGCCTTTTTTCAACAATGGCAGGGTAATA
>JAFCFG010000141.1 GCA_017608725.1 Candidatus Iainarchaeum sp. | reverse complement strand
ATACCCAGTGGACAAGTTGGAGCAAAAACAAAAGAAGAGGTAGAATAATTTTTGATTTAAACTGCAGCAACATCTAATTTTTTATTTAGTCGCCCTTTTCCGCAGACTCTTTTCACCCCTCTTTTTAATATATTTTCGGTTTAGCAGTGCCTCTTTAATTAACCTCGGAGGTGCTGCTATGAAAGAAGCTTTAATTCCTCTTTTGGTCCCAACCTTGATTTTCTTTATGCTTTCAGCTGCGCCTTTTGTGCATGCGGCTGATACCAGCGATGAGAACCTGCAAAAAATAAAGGAGCCATTGGAGCGCATATACACGGTTGTGCAGACGCTCATCTCTATTGTTGCTGTCTTGGTCATAACATTTGCGGGCTTCCGCTTCATGACTTCTGGCGAGAACATACAGACAAGAGAAAGCGCCAAGCAGATGCTTTCCTATGCGGTAATGGGCCTGCTCATAATCTGGATTGCTCCTTACTTGGTAAACTTCTTAACAGCAGCTTAAGGAGATTCCATGAAAGGCTTTGTTGCTTTGTTTTGCATACTGTTGCTTACCTATACTTACTCAGCAATACTGCCAGCCAACTGCAATCATCTCAACGGATGGAAAAAGTCAGAGTGCGAGAACATTCTTGCAGATAAATCTATCAGCGTTGAGCAAAAAGAGGATCTATATCTGAACCTTCTGAGCGAGCAGGGAACACTGCCAAATTATACATTCATTTGGAATTGGAACACTTCGCTCAATTTCAGCGAAGCACCTGTAGATGTGCAACAGCATAGCTCAGGCATAATAAAAAACGCCTGGCTGAAGATAATTTCCATTGACAGATCCTTCTTCGATCTCGATTCCAACCAATGGTATGCTAAGCCAAGTGGCAGGGTGCTAGTGGCAAGCAATTTTGAAATTGTATTACCGAAAGGCACAGCAGAGCACGACTGCAAAACAGAGCGCTCCTACAAAGTGCTTGCAAACAATTTGAGTGTTTTCCTCAACGGCTCAAAGATAGGCTCGCAGAGGGTTTCGAGCTACTCAGCAGGCGAAGAAAAAGATCTGAATTTTTCAGCAGAGCTGTTCATAAAAGCAAAGCTCATCGAAAAGCATTTCCGCAAGCAGTCGCACTGCGCGCAGTTCTGCAACGAAGTATGCACAACCTACTGCTGGACCTCATGCGATTACTACAAAACAACAGAGCGAACAGATTCCTTAAAGCTGAGCGATGAGTTCAACGCAAAGGCTTATTTCTTCGATTTCAACCTTGCGAGCGCTGTTGAGCTCAGAAATGGTGTAAGCGAAGCTCGCTATTTGATTGAATCAAGCATGCCGGTAAATGAGTTCACAGTTTCTTTCGGCAAAAACAGCTTTTCCTTTTCTGAGGAAAACTTCGACATTGCTTCAACGCTCAAGCCTTACGGTGTTCTTTTCGTGGTCCGTAGAGGCGCTTTTGGAAAGTCGGCGCACGGCTTAATAGATCTTAATTCCCCTCTTAACTCAAAAAGGAAGCTCATCAAGCTTGGGTTTGCAAAAGCACCTGCCTGCAAAATAAAGCTTTATTCCGCTTTTGAAGAGTTCGATCTGAGCGATAGGTGTTTAATTGAAGCAAAGCCCGCAGAGCTCTCGCTTTCTCTCAATTCCGACAGTTTTTCAGAGAATGAATTTGTGCATGCAACCGCTATTCTTACCTCAAATGGAAAACCCCTTGCAAATAAGGAAATAGTTTTCTTCAACGGCAGGCAGAGAATAAAAGTGCTAACCGATGAGAACGGCATTGCAAAAACCGAATTCCTGAGTTCGGATTCAGGAGGGTTCATACGCGCAGAGTTCGGTTCCTTCGAGTATATCCGAACCACCAAAGCAAAGCACTTTCTCGTTTACTCTCAAAAAAGCTGGAAAACCGCTTTCGATGGAAGCGTATTTGTTTCGCTTTACTTTGCAACACTCTTCGCAGCAAAAAAAGCTTTGGGTGGTCTGCTGTGAGAGCTCGTTTCTTAATGCCGCTTTTGTTTCTTGTGCTTTTGCTCTCAAACGCGAGCGCAGGCCTCTGGGATTCCGTTTCGAACCTGCCTGCAAACGTTGCAAACGCAATTCTGGATTCCTTCAAAGGCACAGTTGTTTCCTTTGTGGCTCCAATCCTCGATTTCATAAAGGCAATGGTTTTGAGCAACATAAACCCTTACGATTTCCAGGATTTGTGGCTCGTGATTGTTTCAGTAATCTCTTGCTTTTACCTTTTGCTGTTCATTTTTGCAGGTTTGAAGTTTCTTCTTGGTTCGTACGATGCTGTGCAGAGGAAAAGCGCAAAAGAGTGGCTGAAAAACGCTGTTGTTATCGTGGTTGCAGTTAACGCCTCTCTTCTGCTCTATTCTCTTATGCTGCAGCTCAGCTCTGCTGTTGCTCTGACAATCTGGACTGAAAAGCTCGATTCGCTGTTTGATATAGCTCAGCTCGATGCCCTAAACCTGCTTTGGGTTATTTTTTACGCGTTCGGTGCATTGCTACTTGCAATAACTCTTTTACTGCGCCAGCTCTTTTTAATTTTGGGTGTTATCTTCGTTCCAATAGGAATTTTTCTTTACTTCATAATTCCTTTGCGCGCTTATGGTTCTGTGATTCTGAACTTCTTTGGCGCAATTGTGTTCATGCAGGTTATTGATGCCGCTTTGCTTTTGGGTATTTCCATGCTCACAACTCAGTTTGCATCGCTTGAGTACTTTGGAACATTCGCGCTTGCTGTGGGTTTCATTGTTGCGGCTGTTGTGAATGCGGCAATTTTGGTTATTGCAATATTGAAAGGCCTATCCTCGGTTGCAGCTCAGAACCCCGAGCTTGTGGTTGTTGCAAAAGCTGTTACAGGGGGTCTTGCATAATGACTCATAAGCGCAACAGCGCCACGCAGCCATGCTTTTATACTAAGTATAGTGGGTGTAACACAACAG
>JAFCFG010000140.1 GCA_017608725.1 Candidatus Iainarchaeum sp. | reverse complement strand
GCAAACAATGTGCACCTATGTGCGAAACCAACCACTTGGAAAACCAAAAGCAGACACGCATCAAACCAAACTATCCCAGTTCATGCCACCGACTTCAGTCGGTGGTAGTTGACATATTGTGTTTTTGGTTCTTCTGTAGATTTCCTTTGCCTTTGCTCTCAAATGCTTCAAAGCCTTATTTGCCCCTGTTCTGGATTTCTTCAAAGCCTTGATCCTTTCTTTGGCTAAAATAGGTTTTTTGAGAAAAGCATAACCTAAATTAGGTTAAAGAAATAAATGAGCTTATTGCTACTCCAGCACTGCCTTTATTCTTCTAACGCCAGCACTGATTGCCTCTTCCTTCACTATTTTGAATTTTCCAATTTCCTTTGTGTTCTTTACATGTGGCCCTGCACAAACTTCTTTGGAAGCACCGGGAATTGTGTAAACACTCACCTTTTCCGGAACATACTTTGAATCAAAGAAAGCAAGCGCTCCCCGCTTCCTTGCCTCTTCCAGGGTCATTTCCTCTCTTTTAACAGTAATTCCCTTCTTGATTGCATCATTAACAAGCTTCTCAACTTTCTCTAACTGCTCCTTTGTTACTTTTTCCGGATTGGAGAAATCAAAACGCAGCCTCTCAGGGGTAATGTTGCTCCCCTTCTGCTGCACATGCTCTCCCAGAACCTTTCTCAATGCAGCGTGCAGCAGGTGTGTAGCAGTGTGCATTCTGATTGCTACTTCGCTGTTGTCCGCCAAGCCTGATTTGAATTTTCCCACAGTAGCCTGCCTTGAAATTTTCTGGTGCTTTTCAAATTCCTTCTCAAATGCTTTTCTGTCAATCTTTAACCCCCTTTCCTTTGCTATTTCAACAGTCATCTCCAAAGGGAAACCAAAGCTCTGGTAAAGCAAGAAAGCGTCTTTTCCGCTGATTTCTTTCTCCCTCCCCAGGATTTTTTCAAACATTTTCACGCCCTGACTCAAAACCCTGCCGAACTTTTCCTCCTCTGCCTCAAGCTCCCTGAGAACAATCCCACTATTCTTCTTCAATTCGGGCCATTCATCTGCATAGGTTTCAATAACCTTTTTTGCAATCTCCCTGCAAAAGTTCCCTTTAATGCCAAGAAGCCTTCCATGCCTTATACTTCGCCTTATAAGTCTCCTCAGAACATACCCTTGTTCCACATTGCTTGGAACAATCCCCTTTCCCTCAGCCAAAACAAAAACAACTGCCCTCAAATGGTCGCAAATAATCCTAGCGCTCTTTTCATTGTAATTCTTGCTAAGTTCCCTCACCTTGCCCATCATTGGCTTGAACAATTCAGTCTCATAATCATTTGGCAGGCCATTTAGAACAGCAACAGTTCGCTCAACACCCATTCCAGTATCAACATTCTGCTGGCGCAGCTTCTCATACTTGCCAGAAGCTGTTTTGTTGTATTCCATGAAAACATCATTCCAAATTTCAAAGTACTTTCCGCAAGAGCACCCTGGCTTGCAACCCTTGCCGCATTTTTCCTTTCCCGTGTCATAGAACATCTCTGTGTCTGGACCACATGGCCCTGTCTTGCCTGCAGGGCCCCACCAGTTATCCTTCTTTGGAAAGAAGTAAATCCTTTCCTTTGGAATGCCCATCTTTTCCCAATGCCTTGCGCTCTCCTCATCCCTGGGAGCATCCTTGTCTCCTGCAAAACAGCTAACGCTAATCCTCTCCTTGTCAAGGCCTAGCCATTTCTTGCTGGTAAGGAACTCAAAGCTGAATTCAATTGCTTCTTTTTTGAAATAGTCCCCAAGAGACCAGTTTCCAAGCATAAAGAAAAATGTGTGGTGTGAGGCATCTCCAACCTCGCCAATGTCATCCGTTCTCAAGCACTTTTGATTGTTTGCTAGCCTTTTCCCCTCAGGGTGCGGTTGCCCCAGAAGAAATGGGACAAGTGGGTGCATTCCGGCTGTTGTAAACAGAACAGTTGGGTCGTGCTCTGGAATAAGCGAAGCGCTTGGAATTATTGCATGCTTCTTTTCCCTGAAAAAGTCCAAATAGGCCTTTACAAGCTTTTTTCCGGTCCACATGTTAATAAATCAACTATCACAAAAATTAAAAATATGCTTTGTTCCAATACAACCGGATATCTGCACGTTTTCTTAAAAAGAAAGGGCTGGCGAAAAGAAAGATAAATTGAGAATAAAACATGGCAGCGGACTAAGCTTTTGAAAAAAGTTTAATCAAAAATTCCACTGCAATAAGTTAAAAATTTGGGCAGTGGAGAGTAAGCCGGCTTTTGTTCCCCCTCAGATGAGGGCTGCCTGCATTCGTCTAAGCCGCTCAAAGGCGTTGCACCCGCGCTTCATTGAAGAAGCGACTGTTTCCCCGCCGTTTCACTCTCTTTCGAGATATCGTTTCTGTTCAGGGAAACTACCCTCTCGGATGTTTCTTTTGTCAGCAAGCCTTTCCTTGGAAAAGAAAGCTTTACCAAAGAAAATTGTTGCTGGGGTGGCCGGACTTTCCTCAGTTGCCGGCAAATTCCGGCAGGGAATTGAACCCACCACACAAAACATTTGTTTTGTGTGGCGTTGCAAAGCAAAACTTTGCAACGTACTTCGTATGGGCTGTACTCCCTACGGTTGCGCCGGCTTCCGTTGGCAGGCCTTCCACTACCCTGAAATAATTGTGTATATAGGGGAATTTAAAGCTAACTATTTTGGCAGGATTGGCTTTTTTGCTATACCTGGGCTTTTCGGCGGAGCCCAGTTTTTCCCAAAACTTTGGTTTTTTTTCAGGGTTCCTTTCTCCCTGAACCTGACCCAGCAGAGTAAAATCAGGGCTATAAATGCAACAATCAGAAAGCCGCTATAAATGAGTATTTCCACCGTTTTTAAACGGTGGCCTGATTCTTTTTCTTGTTTTGCAGTGTAAATCCTCTAGCGGCGCGCGTTTGCGGCTGCGCCGCAGGAGGTGCATATTT
>JAFCFG010000139.1 GCA_017608725.1 Candidatus Iainarchaeum sp. | reverse complement strand
GAAATCAAAGCGTAAGCGTTCAGCAGTAATGTTTGAACCTTTTTGCTGCACGTGCTCGCCGAGAACTTTTCGCAGGGCAGCATGCAATAGGTGTGTTGCTGTATGCAACTTTTTTGCTTGCTCGCTCATATCAGCCAGGCCTGACTTGAATTTTCCTGCTGTGGCAGTTCTGCTCAGCTCCTGGTGTCTTTTGTATTCTTGCTCAAACTCATGCATATTTACTTCCATGCCTTGCTCTTTCGCAAGCTCTTCTGTCATCTCTACAGGGAAGCCATAACTTTGGTAGAGCAAGAATGCTGTCTTGCCGTCTATCTCAGTCTTGGCTTCTTCTTTCAGCTGTTTTATTGTTTTTTCAAACAGCCTTAGCCCTTTTTCCAGCACATTTCTGAAACGATTTTCTTCCTTGCTTAGCTCTTCCATGATAAAGTTCCTGTTCTTGCTCAGCTCGCCATAATCTTGTTCATACTGTTCTATGATAATCTCCGCTATGCTTGTAGTGAAATTCTCCTTGATGCCGAGCATGTGTGCAAATCTTATTGCACGTCTTATCAAACGGCGCAACACATAGCCTTGCTCTTTATTTCCAGGCGGGATGCCCTCGCTTAGCACGAATACAGCAGCCCGCAGATGGTCTGCTATTATGCGCATAGCCTTTGTGTCTTGCTCACTCTCACCGTATCTTTTTCTGCTCAGCCCCTCCAGCTTTTTGATTATTGGCTGGAATATTTCTGTCATATAATTATCTTGGAAACCATTCAAGATAGCAACAACACGCTCCACACCCATTCCTGTATCTACATTTTTTTGTTCCAATTCTGTATAGTTGCCATTCTCGTCCTTGTAGTATTGCATGAACACATCATTCCATATCTCGCACCAGTCATCAGGGTTTTCACCCGGGTTACCATGAGGCTTGCCCTTGCCCACATAAACAAACATCTCTGTGTCAGGGCCGCAAGGTCCTGTCTCGCCAACAGGCCCCCACCAATTCTCTTTCATACCAAGGAACGCTATTCGTTCCTTATCTATGCCGAGTTGTTGCCATATTTTTGCTGATTCTTCATCACGCCCCACGCTCTCGTTGCCAGCAAAGCAACTGACGGCAAGCTTTTCAACAGGAATTTCCAACACTTTTGTCAAGAATTCAAAGCTCCACTCTATTGTCTCTTTCTTGAAATAATCGCCGAGACTCCAGTTGCCAAGCATCTCGAAGAAGGTATGATGGAACTCATCACCAACCTTCTCGATATCATCTGTACGCAAACATTTCTGCACATTGCACAGCCTTTTGCCAAGAGGATGTGGTTGGCCCAGAAGAAAAGGCACGAGCGGATGCATACCTGCTGTTGTAAATAAAACTGTGGGGTCGTTTTCAGGAATAAGCGGTGCGCTGGGTATTCTTGCATGGCCCTTGCTCTCGAAAAAGCTGAGATAAGCTTCGATAAGCTCTCTACGTCCAAGCGCTCTCATAGCAAGCACAACAGCCAGAGGCTTAAAAATTTTACTGAGCCTCGCTGACTACCACATGATTTGCTTTTGGTTTTTTGCCATATTTTGACATAAACAATGTTACATACTCATAGGCTTCGTTGTCAAGCAAGGAAAAGCCATGTGCTTTGGTGTAGAGCAAGTGAAACTCATAATTTTTCTTTCCGGCTTTGTCAAAAGCTTCGATAAGCTGATACGACTGCGCGACTGGCACAACATTATCGTGTTTTCCATGCAAGATAAGCACTGGCTCGTCTATTTTCATTGCAAGAGAAACAGGAGACCTTTCCTGCAAACACTTTTCACTGCCTTGCTTTTCACACTCTTGTTCTGTTGTGGTTATTAATTCTTGCCATAACGCTAAAGGCACGATATCATACGCCGGACTTATCATGGCTGTCAGGTTTGTTATTCCGTATGCATCTATTACATAACTAACATTTGTTTTTACAGCAGCCATGAGTGCGAGATACCCACCATGGCTTATGCCAATAACCCCTATATTTTCCATACCGTTTTTCTTGAGGTAAGAAATTACGCTAAGCACATTTTCGAGCTCTTTGCCTGCAAGAGCGCTTTTCTCATAATC
Source organism: Candidatus Iainarchaeum sp. (assembly GCA_017608725.1). Taxonomy (GTDB): domain Archaea; phylum Iainarchaeota; class Iainarchaeia; order Iainarchaeales; genus JAFGDB01. The sequence continues at coordinate 906 of JAFCFG010000139.1, read as the reverse complement.
AACAGAGGCGATAGCATAGCCAAAATCTCTGAAGTGCAAGAACTCTCGACAAAGTTCTTCTGCCTTAACACTTGAGGAGGTGCCTCCATGAATAAGCACAAGGGCATAGCTGGTCTGGTTTTCAGGCATAGCAAGATAGAATTTGGTATTGCCGTAACTTATCCTTTTGCATTCTGTTCCAGACCCTAAGAGGGAAAAATAAATAACAAGAAGCACGAGGAGAATTATTCCAAGCATAGGGACATCCTTTTTTCTTTTCATCACAAGAAAAGCATGTACAGATTTTTAAATATTCCTTCTCTCAGGAAAATTTACTGCTTAGCTCTTCGAGCTTTGCCTTTATCTCTGCAAGTTCTTGGTCGAGCTTGTTCATTTTTGCTGCTTTCTTTAGTTTTTCTTTTTTTCTTTCTGTTTTCTTCTTTTTTTTCTTCAGCCAGCTCTGGGAGCTGTCTTGTTAGCTGTTGAACAAGCTTGGCAAGCTTTTTCAATTTAGTACGTAATTTTCTTTTTTCAGCTAGTTCTTGTTTTCTTATTTCTTTATACTGTTTTATTCTTTTTAATATCTCTATCGTATTGAGCTCTGCCCCGAGGATAGTTTTTCTTGCTTCTACTATCATATTTGGATGCAAGGCAGTATAAAGCGAATGGTTCATTTTATTGCTTTCTCAAAGAATTCGCTTTCAATCATGGCTAGTTTTGATTTTATCTCATTCAGCTGTTTTTCCCATTCTTTTATCTCATCCTCTTCTTTCTCTTTTATCTCTTTGATAGTTTCGAGTTGTTGGGCGATTTCACCAGCTATAGCTTTTATCTCGTTGAACAGCTCGACAGCTTCTTCAAATTTATCTATCTTCACAAAGACAGGCCCTTTCTCTATGCTCTGGAGCTCCCCCCTGGTAGTTGGTT
>JAFCFG010000138.1 GCA_017608725.1 Candidatus Iainarchaeum sp. | reverse complement strand
TGATATCGCCCTTCATCTCCCCTGGGCTTTTTTCCAGGCTCAGATTTTCCCCTTTTCTGCTTTGTTATCGCCCTTCATCTCCCCTGGGCTTTTTTCCAGGCCCTGCTTTGAGAAATACCTTGCCACATTCCTCACATCCCTTTCAAAGAATGCTTCTGACTCTGGATGCGTTGTTAGAACAGCCTGCCCTGCATCAATCAGCACCAATTCTTCGTCCTTGTTCAAGATATTGTATTCTGAGAAGTCAGCATAAACCAGCCCCGCATTGTACAGCAGCCTTGCAAGAAAACCGACAATTGTTTCGTAGGCTTTTTTCAAATCCCTTGGCTTGGCTTCCTTGAGTTGGGGAGCCGCATTCCCCTTGGCATCGGCAATGAATTCCATTACCAGCACGTTTTTCTGGAAAGCGATTGGCATCGGACACCTAATGCCTGCCTTGTTCATAAGCAGCAAATTCTTGAATTCCTTTTTTGTCCATGCAAAAACAATATCCTGCTTGTTTTTTCTTACCTGCTTGAATCTTATGTCTCCCTCCAAATAGCGCTGCATTCTGTTGAAGTCTGAGGCCTTGATTTTGTAGATTTTCACTGCCCTGCTGTTTCCTGCCTGGTCCCTTGCCCTGAAAACATGCGCTTCTTTGCCTGTACTAACAACGTGTTCCAATACATCAAAGTGTCCCTTGGTTGAGAGGCTGTGCACTGCCTCAATTGTACCTTTGTCAAAGACCTTTGCAAAGGTTTTCCTTTGCTCTTCCTTTGGAACAAACTTCCTCAGTGAAAATTCTTCCCTGCTTTCCTTCGGCATAGGAATAATTAGCTTAAAGCTATTTAAATTATTAATTCCGCTGTAGAAGGGCTGCCGAATATCTCCGCATTTGAAGGCAATTTAAGGCATTAAGTTTAAAAGTATTCGACAGCCTGTAGAAACCCTATTTTGTTTATAAATGCCTTGCTGCTATTTTGCGGTTAAAAGCCGGTTTAAGGGATTCAAATTTTGCATTTATAAAGGATTTCTTCTATGAAATACCGCTTTATAGCAACATATTAAACCTACAGAGCAATTATTAATTACCCTGACCTTACCCTTATCAAAATCAATGCACCAATTAGAATTATAACACCAATTGCAGTTATATCTAACGGCATTTCTGGTAAGCCAGCTGTTGTTTCGTCTGTTTGAGTATTTTGGTCCACTGCTCCTGTTCTGGGTTTTGGTACTATCTTTGCCATTGCTGTTCCATCTACACTTGTTGCCGTTATAATGTATTTATTTTCTTCCGCCTTGAGGATTACATCCCCGGCCTCATCCGTTGTTGCGGTTTGATTAGCGTATATTACCACTACTCCCTCTAGTGGGTTTCCCTCTTCGTCTGTTACTTTTATTGTGAATTGTTCCCCTATGTAGGCAGCAGTCGGTGTTTCAATCTTTATTTCTCTTACTATTGGTGGCGTTTCATTGCCTGCTTTGCATGTCGTGCTTGCAATCCTTTTTGCGCTTATGGTTTGGTAGCCTTCCTTGCTTGCTTTGATTATGAATTTTTTCCCCTCCCCTTGCAGCATTGCTTTTCCCTCTGCATCTGTTTGCACCCTCTGTGTGCCGTATTCTACTGTTACCCCTTGCAGCACATTCCCTTCTTCATCTGTTACCCTTACTTGGAATGTTGCACCTATTGGAATACAATCCGGCAAGGTCCAGTCCATTTTTTTTGTTTCTGTTTCCCGGGGCGTTTCTTCACAACCCAGTATCTCTGTGTGAGTGCACTCTGCTGTACAGCTCCCTGGGTTGCTGCAAAGGTCTGTTGTGCATTTATCACCATCATTGCAATCGCTGTTTGCATTGCATAATGGCGTTGCACATACACTATCGCAGCATTTTTCTCCAGCGTTACAGTCACTATCTATAATGCATCCTGTTATGCATGCTGGGTCTGTTGCACAGTCTGGGTCTGTGCAATCAATTAGGTTATCACAGTCTTCATCAAGGTTGCCACTGCATGCTTCTGTTGTTGGTTCAATTGCACCTGTACAGACGCCCCAGGTTTCATCAGTACAAGTTTCAATTCCATAGCTACATTCTCCTACATCTGTTGTCCCGCACTGTCTTGTTTGTCCAGTCAGGCATTCAGGGTCCACTTTTTGAAATTCATAGCAACCTGCATCAGGCAACGCACCCCTTGGGTTCCCTTCAATATCTGTTGTTGGCGCACCTGTTGCAGTGCCAAAGTCTACTGCAAGTGAATCTTCTTTGAGTCTGAAATCACCGCTTGCTACATCAACGAACAATGCTTCAATATTATCAACAACTGTTTCAGATTCAAAATCAAAGGGGTGCGAGGGCCCTCCACTGCTGCTGGTGTGTTCACCCGGGTCCCTGCCTGAATCAAATATGTTGTTGCCGTGGTTTTTTACCCAGGCACAACCCTCAGTTGTATCCCCTCTCTGGACAAACCTCTGAATGATATTGTTGTACATGTTGTCTATTATTGAGTTGCCCGAATACAATTCTATTCCATCATGGCCGTAGAAGGTGTTGTTGTAGAAATTGGCATCACTCATTCCCCCCATTATTATTGGTTTTGAGCTATCTATCAGGTTGTTTTCCACTGACACATGTGTAGCGCCAGCTAATTTTAGCCCCTGGCCATCATGGCCTCCGCCAGTGCGTCGGATGAATTTATTGCCTCTTATAGTTATATATGCGGCACCTGTTTGCAGGCAGTCTGTGTGTGTATAGTCCTTGTTAACATTTGTCAATACTGCTCCGCTTGTCAGGCCTCTTATTGGGCCGCCGTCTCTTGTTGACCGGTCAAACCAGTTTTCATTGGTTTGAATTACCGATATCCTGTTAACATCCGGTATATCATACACAAGCCCTTCTGCATTTGTTCCATCTTGCCTTACTATTTCACCTATGTTGAAGTCTCCCTCTTGGTTTGCCCCCCAAAGAGCAATGCCTGCCCTTCTGCTGTCCAAGTCATATATGGTATTGCTCTCTACTAG
>JAFCFG010000137.1 GCA_017608725.1 Candidatus Iainarchaeum sp. | reverse complement strand
CATCAGGCCTGTTCAAATCAACCAGCAGGGTCCTGTTTATTTCCCCCCTGTCTGTAGAGATTTTCAACGGTATGGAGAAAAGCTGCTGGTTGTTGTCTTCTCCAAGCTGCAGTGTTAGGGGGATTGAAACCATTTCATTTGGCTGCAATGTTGCTTGGTTGAAGTCAATCACAGCACTGCTGTCAAGTGCCTCAACTTTTGTAACCTTCAAGTCGCTCTTTCCCTGGTTGCTTAATCTGATTTTGAGTTTTATTACCCTCTCCAGTTTTTCAATGAATTCATCAACCTCTATCTCTGCGTTAACCTTTGCATCTTCCTCTGGTTCCACTTCAACCTTTGCACCGCTGCTTACATTTGCCAATACTTCCTTCTTTTGGGTTCCTGCTTCACTGGTTATTGAAACAGTTGCATTGTACATTCCCTCTTCTACATTATATGGCGGGGCAAAAAAGAAGTAAACCTCCTTTTCCTCTTCAGGCATTATTGGAATTTCTTCCGGTTCAAAGAAAACCCATTCCAGCCCAGTCACTTCAACTGAAATGTTTTGTTCCTGTGTCCCCCTGTTCTTTAGTTTTACAGTGAACAACTCACTTTTGCAGTTTGCATCCAGTTCAATTGGCCGGTTTAGTTTCTGCCAATCAACTAAGAGGTTGTAGCAGTCCTCTGCAACAAGATTGTAGTCATTTTGCATTGATGTATAGTCTCCCTTTGCAAGGAAAGTAAAGCTCTTTTTCCCAGGCCTTTCATTTCTTAGGTCTATTTTCACTGCAACATCAATTTGTTTTCCAGGCCCAACAGTTATCTCTGAGGGAGAAATCACTGTGTCAATGCCTTCCACCCTGATGTCTGCTTCAACTGTTTCAGTTTCATCGTTTCTCAGAGTGAATACATAAGTTGGTTCGCTTTCAATGCACAAAACCGGCTCTTCGGCAGGGCCAGCATTGTCCAACAGCACTTCTGCAATTGAAAGGCCATAGCAGTCTGCCAGCTCAACTGACAATTCCTTCTCTGTATCTTTGTCAAATATCTTTGAGTGGGCTTTTACAATGAAGTATTGTATGCCCTCCTCTGCATCTGTTTCCGAGAAAACAAGCGAAACCTCTTTTTCTTCATTGGGTTCGAGGGTTAATTCAGTTGGCTTTACGCTGACCCAATCAAGGCCCCCAACGCTTAACTGCAGTTCATCTTTCAGCAGGCCCTTGTTCTTTACTTTAATCTTGCTCTCAGTTTCCTTCTCCAAACAAGCAGCCATCTTTTCAGATTTAATTTCAATCTCTTGCTTGTCTTCAATCTGGATTGAGGCTGTAGCCGTAGTTGAGAATGTAGTTCCAGACAATTCGGCCTTAACGGTAAAGCTGTATTCTTTTGTTGCTGCATTGCACGGTGGTTTAACTGTAAGCGTTGTCTTCTTGGTTTCGCCCTTTTCCAGGGGCAGCTTGTTTGCTGACAGTTTGCCCCAAGCCAGGCCCTCTGCACTTAGCAGCACTTCTTCTTTTCTCTCGCCCAGGTTTTTGACTCTTACCTCAAACTCTTCTTCCCCGCACTGGGAAATCGTTTCCTTGCTTGGCGTTATTTCAAGCTCAACTGACCTGCTTTCAATAACCTCAACCTTTATTTCCTTTGTTACTGTTTCGTCATTGCTTATCTCTATTGTAACAGTGTAATCGCCTGGAGCAACATAGCACTGCTGTGGCTTTACAAAGGCGTAAAGGTTCCTGCTTTTGCCATCCTGCAATGTTATGCTCAGCGGCTCTTCCCAGACTTTTACTCCGTTAATGTTAATCCAGTTTTTGTTCTCCCCAACCGCATTTATTGTGTAGGTCTGTGTTCTTCCACTGCCATTGTACAGCACATAGGTTGCACTTGCTGGTTTCCAGCAGTCCGTTGAAAGAGAAAAATTCCCAGTTAGCTTTACCGCGTTTGCCGTGCTGGCAAGCAGCAAAACAAAGCAAATTAAAAAAAACTTTTTATCCATTTTTTGAACTACCCCCTCATCCAGATTTCTTTTTTCATGTTTGTGTTGGGCTTTCTCAGGGCTTTTGAGATTAACACAATAGCCAAGATAAGAATAATTAATGCAGCCAGGCCAAGCAATGCAGCACTGCCTCCAACGGAAAACAGTCCAATCAATGCCTGCAATTGCTTCTCCCTTGCTTCTTCTTCCTCTCCCACCTGCGTTACTTCTGTTTCCTGAACATTCAATTGAACAGCCCTTTTAACCAAATGCTCTGAATCCCTTACCTCCAAAAAAGGGCTGTAGCTTCCTGCTGCCCCCTGCTCTGCCTCAACCAAGAGCTCAAAGCTATTTTCCAGGCCAGCCGGGATATGCACATTTTCCCTGCTGTTTGCACTCACACCCTTAGGCAGGCCAAGCAGCCTTATTGAGATGCCTGTTAGGTCATCTTCGCTGTTGTTCCTTATTGCAATGAAAATCGTTTTTTCGCTGTTTTCATCCATTCTAATGCTGCTTGGATAACTTGTTATTTCCAGTTCTGCTTCACTGATTCCTGGCTCTTCCTCTTTTTCTTGCACAGTAAAGCGCAGCTTCCTGTTGAATGTTTCATTGTCTGTTTTTACTTTCAAGCCTATTTCATAGCTCTTTTCCTCTGCATCAGGCAAAGCACTTACATTTACATAAACTGTTGTGCTTTCATATTTTTCCACTCTTGCCACATCATTTGAGAGAACAGCGCCTATTTCGCTGTAGTCATTGTCCAGCTCCAGTTCAAATTCCTCCCTGTAGTCGCCGTTGTTTTCAAGCAGAACTGCAAAAACATTGCTTCCACAGCTGGCAATGACTAAATCGTTTTCCTCAATTGAAACATTGGTTGAATGCATTTTCTTTGGCTTTATGCACAGGCTTCTTTCAACACTGTACTCCGGATTCCAAACATGCAGGATCATGTTGTAGTCCTTTGCCTTTGCGTCAACTGGAACGTTTACAGTGAAGTAGAAGTCCCTTTCCTCTCCTTCCTCCAGCCAAGCAGTATAGGTCTGCATTGAAGCTGTTAAG
>JAFCFG010000136.1 GCA_017608725.1 Candidatus Iainarchaeum sp. | reverse complement strand
GAGCTTTCCAAAGCCCTAAGAAAGTTCAACCCAATCCTTGATGCAAGGGAAGAATACAGCCCTGGCTGGAAATTCAACGAATGGGAGCTGAAAGGAATTCCCCTTAGGGTAGAGGTTGGCCCAAGGGATGTTGCAAAAAAGCAGGCTGTTGTGGTAAGAAGGGACAATGGAAAGAAGCTGGTTGTGAAGGAAAGCCAGCTTGCAAAGAGGGTTTGTGCTCTTTTGGAGGAAATCCAGTCAAGCATGTTCAAGAATGCAGAGCGTTTCCTCAAAGAAAACACGGTTAAGGTTAAATCCTGGCCTGAATTCAAAAAAGCTTTGACAGCGAAGAAGCTAATTCTTGCTTCCTTCTGCAACAACCCAAGCTGCGAAGAAGAGATAAAAGATGAAACAACTGCAACAACAAGGTGCATTCCCTTTGGCCAAAAAAAGGCCAAGGGCAAATGCGTCAAATGTGGAAAGGAAACAGAAATAAACGCCTACTTTGCAAAGGGCTATTGAACAACAATCGAATAATTAGCCTTTTAAATGATAAGTCATTAAATATAATTATGAAAAAAAGCAAGTATACTACAATCAGTATTCCTCTGCCGCTTTACAAGAACATCCAGCACCTGATTGAGGGAACCGGCTTTACCTCTGCCTCAGACTTTGTTACCTTTGTTCTGAGGGAGGTAATGCTTGATGTAAAGGGCAAAGAGAGCAGGCAAAGCATTGTAAAGAGGAAGCTTATCAGGGACAGATTGAAAGCGCTTGGCTATCTTTGAGGTGGCAGGTAATGGATTACTTGGATGAGTTGGAGAGCAAAAGCATTTACATCATTAGGGAAGCCTATAAGCAGTACAGGAACATTGCAATGCTTTGGAGCATTGGCAAGGACAGCACCTCGCTTTTATGGCTGTGCAGAAAGGCCTTTTACGGAAAAATCCCCTTCCCTGTTGTTCACCTGGATACGAGCTACAAGTTCAGGGAAATTTACGAATTCAGGGACAAGTATGCAAAGCAATGGGCCTTAAACCTGATTGTTGGCAAAAACGAGGAAGCGCTTGCAAGAGGTATTTGCCCAGAAAAGGGAAAGCTTCAATGCTGCACAGAACTCAAAACAAATTGCCTTAAGGCAGTTATTGCAAAAAACAATTTCAGGGCATTGCTCCTCGGCATAAGGAGGGATGAGCATGGCATCAGGGCCAAGGAGCGCTATTTCAGCCCAAGAAACATCGACTTCCAGTGGGACTACAAGAACCAGCCGCCTGAGTTGTGGGACCAGTTCAAGGGCAAGCAGCAGGAAGAGCAGCATTTGAGGATTCACCCATTGCTGCACTGGACCGAGTACGATATCTGGGCCTATGTGCTTAGAGAAAAAATCCCAATTGTTTCACTTTACTTTGCAAAAAACGGCAAAAGGTATAGGAGCATTGGCTGCAAAACCTGCTGCAACCCAATTGAAAGCAATGCAGATTCAGTTGAGAAAATAGTAGAAGAGCTTAGGACAACAGAGGTAGCGGAGAGAAGCGGCAGGGCCCAGGACAAAGAGCAGGCTTATATGATGCAAAAGCTTAGGATGCTTGGATACATGTAAGTGTTGGGAATGTATTGCAGGGGAAAGAAGCATATGATAAGCAGGTGTTGAGAATGGCTGTAAAAGAGAAAGAGCACATGAAAATCGTTATAGTTGGCCATGTTGACCACGGGAAGAGCACTTTGATTGGCAGGCTTTTCTTTGACACAGGCAGCTTGCCCGAAGGAAAGGCCGAAGAACTCAAAAAAACCTGCGAGGCAATGGGAAGGGAATTGGAATTCGGCTTTCTGATGGACAGCCTGGAGGAGGAAAGAGACCAGGCAATTACAATTGATACAACCCAAAGCTTTTTCAAGACAGATAAGAGGAATTATGTTATCATTGATGCTCCAGGCCATAAAGAATTTATTAGAAACATGGTTACCGGCGCAAGCTTGGCAGAAGCTGCAATACTGATTGTTGATGCAAGTGAGGGTGTGCAAGAGCAAACCAAAAGGCACGCTTACATACTAAGCCTTCTTGGCTTGAAGCAGGTAATCGTTGCATTGAACAAAATGGACCTGGTCCAGTACAAACAAGAGAAATTTGAGGCAGTGAAAAAAGAAATACATGAATTCTTGGACAGTATTGGGGTAAATCCAGAATTCACAATTCCAATCAGCGCAAAAGAAGGAGACAACATTGCAAAAAAATCAGAGAACATGCCGTGGTACGATGGCCCTACTGTCCTTAAATCCCTTGATTCCTTCAACATGAAGAAGAGGCAAACAGGCAATGCTTTGCGTTTTCCTGTTCAGGATGTTTACCATATTGATGGCAAGAGGATAATTGTTGGAAGGATTGAGAGCGGAAAGATGGCGGTTGGAGAACCCCTTCTTCTGCTGCCAAACAATTCAGAAACAGCTGTTAAGAGCATTGAGGTTTTTCTAAAACCAGGTATGAAGAAAGCCGTTGCAGGCCACTCAATTGGAATTACGACAGCAGATCCCTTATTTGTTGACAGGGGCAACGTCTTTTGTTCAAAGCAGGGGCAGCCTTCAATGAGCAATGAACTTAAAGCAAACCTGTTTTGGATGTCCAAGCAGCCGATAAAGCTGAATGAAAGGCTTACTTTGAAGTGTGCAACCCAGCAAGTTGGTTGCATTGTAAAAGAAATAAAGAAGCGCTATAACAGCAGCTCCCTTGAGCTATTGGAGGAGAATGCAGAGCAGTTGAATGAAACAGAAGTGGGTGAGGTAGTTATAAGGGCAGACAAGCCTGTTGTGTTTGATGACTTCAACCAGATTCAGGAAACAGGCAGGTTTGTCCTTGAAAGAGGCCTTGATACAGTTGCAGGCGGAATAATAACAAAGTGATTTTATGTTTGAGCTGGTTGTTTTTCTGGCTATGCTTGCATTCATTTGTGAATTTATTGATTCAGGGCTTGGGATGGGTTATGGGACAATTCTTAGCCCATTGCTCATTGTATTTGGATTTGACCCTCTTGCTGTTATTCCAAGCATT
>JAFCFG010000135.1 GCA_017608725.1 Candidatus Iainarchaeum sp. | reverse complement strand
TTTCAGAATGGTTTCTTCAACATAGATTGGGGTTTCATCCCCCCTGTTTGATTCTATAACGTAGGAGAAGCCAAGAGGCTGTTCCCCCCTGTTCTCAGGCATGTCCAAGATATCCAAGGAGCCAAACTCAAGAATGGTTGGAATTGCCATGGTAATCTTCATTGGCTTGCTTGCAAAAACAACAGCGTCATTGCATTTCATTTGCATGTAAAAGGATTTCACTCCCTTTACATCATCTGGAACAAGCAGCGAAGCTGTTTCACTCTTTGTTTCGCCTTCGCCCAAAAAAACCGAGTTCCTTCCTTCAATTATTCTTTCCTCCTCAGTTCCAATCCAGTAATCTATCTCTGCAACGCAGGCTGGCCCAACCCTGTTCCCAACAGAAAAAGAAAATTGGACGAGGGAACCAGCCTCGACCTTTGTTGTAATGTCTTCAATTTTCAGCTCAGTAATGTTTTGGCCTGTTGCCACTGAAGAAAATGAAAGCAGAAATAATGCAATTAAAATCAAAAAGGCTTGGCTCTTCATTTTAAACCCCAATAGCAAAATCAGTAATATATAGGTTATTTTATATAAAATAGTTTCCCAGCTAATTTCCTGTGTAGAAATCTTATTTTGTTTATAAATGCCTTGCTGCTATTTTGCCGTTAAAAGCCGGTTTAAGGGATTCAAATTTTGCATTTGTGAAGGATTTCTAGAGAGCGCCAGCTAGTTTAAAGGCTGCCAAATATCTCCGCATTTGAAGCACAATTTAAGGCATTAAGCTTAAAAGTATTCGAACGCTGTAGTTTAAGCCTATCTGCTATTTGAACCCCTCTTTCCCTTAAATGTAAGAAAAAAGGCCAAAACCACCCCTAAAAAGGCAATTACTGCTATCAGGTCTGCTGGGAAGCCAGGGACCAACAAACTGCTGACACCAACGGCCAGGCCTCCAAAATTGTCCACTAATATTCCCTCTCCCCCGTATTGTGAAATTGAAACAAAATGAGGCCCAATTATTGAGTCCTTCAGAGCATACAACACAATCAAGACAAGCAAAGCCAGCACTATCAAGGCCAGAGTAATCCAGGCCATTTTTACCTTAAGGCTCCTTTCGCCAACGGGCTCTGATTTCAGCCTATACCACAGCAGCATTGCTGTTATGAGCAGCAGCAATATCAGCAAGGGCAGTATATTAAAGAAAACTAAAAGCAGCTGCGTTGGGGGAACTGGCAATGGCATTGCAGCAAATTTCACTTCCCTCTTCCTCTCAAAGTGCTCTACATCTTTCTCCACATGGCCCTCATAAGTGCTTGTTATCTCAACAGTGTAGATTCCTGGCTCTAGGCCATAAACCTCTTCAAAGTATCTCTCATAAACAGCAACAATTGCTGTCTGCTTCTTTTCCCAGACAACTGTGTTCCCTTTGTAGATCTTCTGCTCAACAAGTATGGGCAGGGCATCGTCCCTGTTTGAGGAAAGGTCAATGGCAAAGCGCAGAGGCTCTTCTTCCTCTCCAGGCGTTAGTGAATGCAGATCAAGGTCTATTTTTGTTGGAGCGCCAATCATTATCTCAATCTCCCTCTGTATAACAATTGGGTCCTGGCCAACTCTCGTTAGCTCAAGGCAGAAATCATACTTGCCAACCATTTCATCCAACAACAGGAGGCCCTCGCTGTTTTCTCTCTCCTCGCCTACCAGGAGATAAACTGTTTCGCTGCCGCTTACAAGCTTTGCACCATCCCGCTCAAGCCAGTAACTTATGTAAGCGTTGTCATTGATGCTCGTTTTATTCGCTACAAGGTAGGTGAAATCCAGCCTTTCACCAGCCTCGATTGGGTCATCAATCCTGATAAGGTTTATGTCAAATACCTCAGGCTCAATTAGTGGCTCAACTGGTTTTAAAGGAGACGGGCCTGGACCGCCCCCTGACGGGCCACCGTCTGTTGGAGTAGTTGGCCCTGGCCCTACAGAAACAGCATAAGTTGCACTGGAAATTAGGCTGTTGTTGTCAGCGTAATCCCTCGCCTTCAAATAGTAAGTGTGAGAGGCCGAGCTGCTTCCCAAATAGGTATAGTTTGTATTAGTCACCGGTATCCAAGCACCACTGTCTTCCCTAACGTAATAGGCTTCTATTCCAGTAAAGGCATCAGTAGCGTTCCAAGAAAGAAATATGTCGCTGCCGCTTTTTGAAGCTGAAAAGCTAACAATGGTTGGGGCTGTTGCATCGTAGTGAATTAGAATGCTCTGCTGTGCCGCACTCTGCCCGGTGTTGTTGTCAGCGTCAACGCTGAAATTTGTGTCAGCGTCAGCTGTTAATCCTGTTTCGGTATAGCTACAGTGGAATTCCCCACTGAACTCAGTGCAGTGCGCCAGGTAATTGAAGTCAGTGCTTTTTGTTCCATTTATATCAGGGCTGATGCTTGCCCCGTTTACGTCATCGTCTGTGTTCTTGTTTACATCAAATGTTATTGTTGGACTGCTATTGATGTTTGAATCAGTTACTGGCGAGATTATAGTTATGGTTAGGACGTCTACGTAATTGCCTGTTATCTGGCTTCCTGCACCAACTTTGTTTGAATCGTCAATGCAAAAGGATGTAACATAATAGGTTCCCTTAGTAGTCAGGTAAGCATTTATATCCGTTGAAATGATTGCGACTGCACCCGAAACAGTGTAAGAGAGGTCATTCAAATCAGCTGAAACTGCTCCAGTTATTGTTGCCTGGACTCTATTCAAATCAGCTATCCTGTTTGGGTCACTGCATTGAAAGCCAAGGATTACAGAACCAGTGCCGGCCCAGTTTGTTGGGGAAATATTTCCATCAGAAACAATTGGAGCTGCATTTAGAACTTCTACTGTAACTATGACATCCCCTGCAACAAAGGGCAGCGCAGATAAAAGAAAGAAACCAAATAGGCAAATGAAAGAAATTCTCTGAATCCAGAGGACACAGCTTAGGTGCAAAAATCTCCCCGCCTCACTACTTCTTACGGTTTTAAATTAATTAAACCTTTTGTTGCTCTTGGCTTTGCATCTTAAGCCGTTAGGTTGCA
>JAFCFG010000134.1 GCA_017608725.1 Candidatus Iainarchaeum sp. | reverse complement strand
AGTTCTGTTTCCGGATGAGGTTGAGGTAAATGTCGTTGCTGGGTATTTCTTTGCCTGTAACAGCGTTCTGCATTTCTACATTGATTGCCTTTACCTCAACCTCATCCGGAAACAGAACTTGCAGGGTGAAAACAGTCCTGATTGGTTCCATTTCCTCCCCCAAATCTGCTTGGATTATGTTTCTGTTTGCTTGCCCCTCCAATTCAACCCTGTTTCCTGCTATATCAACAGTTTCCTCTGCAACAAGGCCTCCTTTTTCATCAAACACCTTTACAATTGCCTCTCCTGTCCTTTGCCTTGCTTCGAATTCCACTGAAAGGCTGTTGAATTCAAGGGCTGTAACGCTGTCCGGAATCACTTCAATAAGCAAACTGTTGCCTTCCCCTATTGCATTGATGTAGGCCTTGCTGTAATCAAACTGCTTTTCCAGTGTCTGAAAATTGCTTTGCAGGTACTGCCTTTGTTTTCCAATCAAATGGTTTATCTCCCTGCTGCTCCAAACATTTGTTCCATCGTTTACAAATGCCTGCCTGTACTTCTCATCCAGCTCATTGAAGTATGAGAGCAGCTCACCCTTTTGCTGCAGTATCTCGTAAATCTTCTCATTTCTCAGATGCCTCAGCTTACTGTTTCTGAGCACATACCTTAGAACAGGCACAGGCCTTCTTGCATAGGTTGAAAGGTAATTGTCAATCCCTCCCAGATAAACGCCTAAGGGAGAAATGCCGCTTTCCACTCTTGGCACAAAACCAAACTTGCCTGTTGTTGTATCATAGAACAGCCTGAGGTCATCACCAGTGAAATCATGCGTGTTCCCAGTGATTGCCCTCAGGGCTTCAACGCTTGAAACATTCTCCAAATCAAAAAGCCCTTCAACCTTGCTTTGGTCGTTTGCTTTCACCGCAGAGAACAGCTGCCTCAATTTGAATGCTATCTGGTCTGCGTGCAAGCTGTCTATTTCATCAATGTTGCTTATGTCCAAATCAAACGGCGTGTTGTGGCCAGTGCCATACAACACACCAGCGCTATAATCATATCCCCCTGGTGGAGCAATCCCCCACTCTGCTGCAGCTGCATTCATTACAGGGTGGTCTTCTATCCAATTTTCACCATACTCTATTAACAGCATGCCGGGCTGCTTGTGTCTCTCAGGGTAGTATTGGTCAATTCCCTCCTCTACGAGGTAAAGGCCCTGCGATATGCCGTTGAGTTTTACTTCAGCAATCTCATACTGCGGCATAAACAAGCCAAGCTTTTTTCCCAAGTGTTCTGCAAAGAGTGGTGAGAAGAAATCCCTGTCCTCTGGCAAAATAAACCTAAGCCTTCTTTTGTTTTCAATGAATTCCTCCTTTGGTGTCTTGATTTTGAAGGATTTCTTTGTTCCAATGAAGTGGTTTGGCCTGTCTCCAAACAGTGCCATCCCAACAGCGTATTCCTTTCCATCGTGCTCCAATTTCACTGTCCTGTAGTTCCATGACTCAACAGAGTAGCCTGCCTCAATGTTTTTGATGCTTGCCTCGCTGAAGTATTTCAGGTCGTTTGCCGATAACCAAAGCCGGTATTCATCAACTCCTTCCACGCTGCTCCTGCCGGCAACCCTGAAAATATTTATCTCATCACCGAACTTGAGCAATGCATGCCTTGCATTGCCCACAATCCTGTGGTTTATGGTTGCCTCATTTACCCTGTCCAAAAAATCAAACATAAACCAATCGCTTGAGTAAAGAAATAGCGCTCCGCCAAGAATGACTATGACTGCAATCAGGCCTGCTGTAGCCCGCTTGCTTTTCAGGACTGCATTCCTTATTTCTCTGCATTTCTCCGGTATTTTCCCTGCAATTTTCCCTAATTCCATATAGCAGAATTTGCCCTGAAACCTTTAAATAGCCCTTTATTTTACCGATGTACCAAGTGGCAAATTCCGCTTGGAGATTAATGGCATCATCCAAAAGCGCTCATTTTGCATGGCCTTGCAAAGTATTGCTTTGCAATTTTCTTTGTATGCCGTGTGCTCGCCTTCGGCTCGCAATTAAAGAAAAAAAAATAAGTAGCCCCGCAGAGATTCGAACTCTGGTCCTGGGCTCCAGAGGCCCATATCCTTGGCCGCTAGACGACGGGGCTGTGAATTTAATTGGAGATATATAATAAATTAGTTGAAAAGGGAATAAAAAAGATTGCCCTTGCCCAGCATTTATTGGCCCCTTTATAAAGCCTGGTTAGCAGTTGCCCCCTGCTCTTTACTTCCCGAAATTCCTTTGCCTTTGCTCAAATGAGTTGATTGCTTCCTGCAGGTCCTCTTGGGAGAACTCCGGCCAGTAGTGCTCACAGAAGTAGAGTTCGCTGTAAGCGCTTTGGTATGGCAGGAAGCCTGATAGCCTCATTGCACCGCTTGTCCTGACTATGAGGTCCGGGTCAGGGAATCCGCTGTAGAGGTATTTTTTGAAGCTGTCTTCGTTTACCTTGTTCAATTCAATTCTGTTTTCTTTCAGGTCAAGTGCAAGTTGCTTTGCTGCGTCAACTATTTCTGCCCTGCCACTGTAGCCCAATGCGAGATTGATTGTTCTCTTCCCGAAATCCTGGGTGAATTTCTCCGCTTCCCTTATTTTTTCAAGCAGTTTCTTTGGCAGCATTTCAAGCTTTCCAAAGAAGCGAAGCCTTATCTGTTGTGCTTCGAAGTAACCCGAATCCTTTACTTTGCTTAGCTCTCTGTTAAAGATTTTGAACAGAACGCTTAGCTCTGTTTTTCTCTTCGTCATATTCTCCAAGGACAGCATCCAAAACGTGCCGTCTTTGATTTTTGGATAGTCTTCAAGCCAGTGCATTACGTCCCATGCCTTTTTTGTGCCAAGCTGGTAGGCCTTGAGAAAGCTGATTCGCTGTTCCCTTGCAAAACGCCTGTTTCCATCCGGAATAAATGCAATTGAGCTAAGCAATTGGTTGTTCCCCCTTTTAAAGAAGAGATTAACTAATTAAATTGCTTACCTGTTTAAAAAATTTCGTTTTTCTAACAATTCGATGATTGTAACAATTGGGCGTTTTTCTCTATCTCAAGGCCTGGGA
>JAFCFG010000009.1 GCA_017608725.1 Candidatus Iainarchaeum sp. | reverse complement strand
TAGTGAAAGAATTTCCCAAACTTCCAAAAAAGTACAATTTGGGTCTTGATTCCAAAGAGCTTAATTTTAGAACTGTTTTAGATTGCTTAATTATTGACAAGGAAAAAAATGAAGCTTTTCCTTTGGAATACAAGGATGCAAAAAAACCTGCAAAAATTTATTGGACCTTTAAAATTCAAATGTTTGCCGAAAGCTTGTTGGTAAAAGAAGTGCTTAGTTATAATGTTCCTTTTGCTTTCATTAAATTTGAACAGTCAGATGACTTAGTGAAAATAAAAGTAACAAATAAAGATTTGAAGAGAGTTGAGGAAACTATTAAAGAAATAAATCAAATAATTCAGACAGAGCTTTTGCCATGGCCAACAGAATTCCAAAAAAGATGCAAGGATTGTTGTTACTGGAAAATCTGCAAAAGAGCTTAGCCTCTCGACGTCAATGCTTTCACAAACTCCGCCATATCAAACCCGTTTTTTCCAGTTCTTTTTTGGGGATTTCTTTGATGAGTTCTGTTGTTTGTGCTTCTTGTTCGAGTTTTTTAGTTGTCCTATTTTGAGTGGTTTTTCGCATTTGTTGCAGTAGTTGTTTTCTTTTAGGTTTTGGGTTGAGCAGAACGGGCAAATAATGGTTTGGCTTGAAAGTGGTTCTTCTTTTTTGTCTGGTTTCCAGATTCCTTTTTCAACCAAAATTTCTTTTTTGAGGTTTTGGTTTGCGAAGTGAACGTAAACAGAAGGCATTTTGCTTTGCCTGCTCCAACCGTATTTTGCCCGAAGCTTTGCCTCGTTATAGCCTTTGACTGCGTCTTTTGTTGCTGCAGAATGCCTGAAGCCATGAGTCCAAACCCTTTTGGTAATGCCTGCTCTTTTAGCAATTACTTTTAACTTGACGTTCAAAGCATCCCTGGAAATGGGTTTTGTTCCAAGCGCTTTCTTGTGAAAGCCTTTCGAGGAAAAAGCAACCCAGATATAGTCCTGCATGCTTTCAGGCAACTGGTCTTTTTTCTCTTCAAGTTCTGCAAGCCAGGCCTCTAAAAAGGGTTTGCTTTCAGAGAGTAGAGTACTGCTGCTATGTGCTTGCAGTTAAAATCACAGGGGCAAGTGCAGTTCATTTCCTTTGTTTTCAGGTTAATGGTTACTCTGTAAGTGTTGTTTCCTTCAACGTTTGCTGTTACAAAACTTTTGTCTCTCAGCAGGTTTTTCACAAGCCATTCTTTGTAATAGTCTTTGCCTCTTTCAAGGTATTGGCCGCCAAACAGCTTTTCAAAATTTTCAACAAAGTTTTCTTTTTTTCATTTGGCTCAATTCTCTTTTCTTGTTTTCCTTACCTTTCCTTTGAGAGCTTTTTTCTGTGGTTGCTTTTTTTTTGTATTTGAAGTGTTCGGATATTGCCTTTACTACTTTTTTGTAGTCTGGTTTTGTGCTCGTTAATGGAAGCAAATCAGTTTCCCATCGTGTGTATACCTTGCTTCCTTGCCTGAATATTTTGCTGATGTCAAATTTTTGGTTGTGTTCTTTCAGCTTTTCTTTTACAAGCTTCATTTTGATTGGAATTTTTTTGGTTATAATGTTGTAGAGATCATAATAGTCTCTTGGTGCGTTGCGGACAATTATTGCTGAAACTTTTTCTGCAATCATTTCCTTAAAGTTTAATGTTTGTACTGAAAACTTTGGGATTTTTTCTGCGTAAAAATGCTTGACTTCTTTTTCTTCGGGCTTTAGATGAATTGTAGCTTTTTGGTTTAAATCCACAATAATGTAATCCGTGCTGAGCGGGGACTTATAGTGCACGTGCAGGCGAATGAATTGCTTTGCTTTCTTGTCGTGAGTTACCTTAGTAAAATCTTTTTCCTGCTGGGCTGATTTCCGAATCTGTTCTTCAACCTTTTTAACATTTCCTTGGACTGTGAAATCTAGGTCTTCGCTTAAGCGAATGTGATTAAAGTAAATTTTGTTGAGGGCTGTGCCGCCCTTGAAATAGAGGCCTTTTATGCTTGACAGTCTGTATAAGAGAAGAGTCAGGTAATAATCTTTGATTATTGTTTCAAGGTCAAAGCCCTTTTCTCCAGCAATAACCTGCAATTCCTTTAATTCAATACTCATTTTAATCCCTGCTTGGCTTTGTTTTTATTTAGTATGAAAAAAGGGTGTCCTGCAATCTTTTTTTGAACGGCATTTTTCAAGTTGTTTCGCGTTGTTCTATGAAAATTGATTTTTATGTTGAATATGGTTTTGCGCCCCTGCTTTTTTGTGGTAAAAACATCAATTTCCCTGGGAATTTGTTCTATTAGTTTCCAGTAATATCTTGCATAAGTTCCGCCAATGAAATAGTCTGATCCATTCATTATCTCATCAACAAGCGTAAATGGATGCTCTGCCCAGAAGCCATTCTTTGCTTTGATTGGAACCAGGAAATACTTGCTTTTGTTGAGCTTAACAATTCTCTTTTTTTTCATCAGCTTGTGAAGGTAAAAACTAACTAGGTTATCGTTCTTGAAAAAACGCTTTATATCCTTTCTCGTAAAATAGTACTTTTCCTCAAACTCAAGAAAAGAAACAAGCTCCACTTCTTTTGCCGAAAGCCCCGAAATCACTATAACACCAATTTTAGCATTTTACTAATTTTAATGTTATAACTGTTTTTAAACCTTTCGTGGAAAAGCAGCTATTTGTTCCTCTTCAGGCAGGTTGCCATGTTACGTTGTAATGTAACAATTATTTAGGCTAACAAAATCAAATAAAATAGTTAGCCTAACTGTGCTTTTTTTCATGTTTGAGCCAAGCCTCAATACTGACTAGCTACCAAGCTTCTGCTTCTTTTCTCATTTCAGCAAATTCTTTTTTTTGTTGGTTTCCTAAACTTCTTTTTAAGCGCCATTTTATCTCTTTCTCTTCAGCCAGAAATCAACAAGCCTGTTAATTATCTGGTCGTAGCTCTCGCTTTTTTTGGCCGGGCCCATCAAGCACTTTTGCCCCTTGCCTCGCCAGTGCTTGGGGAAAAACAATAATTTAAAGCACTTGCCTGCTCTTAGTTTTATGTTATGAGAATCCTGAAAATTGATGGGAAAACCGGCTTCCTGCATGTCATGCCAGAGGTAACAGATGACCTGTGGCACTTGGAGAGGGTAATTGAAAAAGGAGATTTGGTAAGTGGCCAGACTGACAGGAAAATAAAGGCAAGGGAGGAAGGGGAGAAGCCGAAAAGAATCAAGCTGTTTGTTAAATTGAATGTTGAATCGGTTGAATTCCACAGGTTCAGTGGAAACCTGAGGATTGAGGGAATCATTGAAGAGGGAAAGCCGGCTGATTTAGTGGAAAGGGGGGCACACCAAAGCATGGATTTGGAGCTGGGGCACGCAGTTAAGATTGAGAAAAAGCAGTTGAAGAAATTCCAAATTGAAAGGCTGAGGAAAGCAGCAGAGGCAACAACCCAGGGCAAGGTTTTGCTTGTTGTACTGGATGACGAGCAGGCAAGCTTTGCTTTGCTAAAGCAGTTTGAGTTGGAGGAACAGGCAAATATTGCAAGCCACAAATCGGGAAAGCAGTTTGATTCTGAATCAGTTGAAAACAAGTACTTTTCGGAGATTCTTGAAAAGATAAAGGAAAGCAAAGCAAAGCACGTTGTTATTGCAGGCCCTGGCTTCACCAAGAACAAGTTTGAAAACTTTTTGAAGGAGAAGGGAAGGCTGGATATGCAGCTCTTTTTTGCTGCAACAAACAGTGTTGGAAAAACAGGGCTGCAGGAACTGCTAAAGGCAGAAGCCCTAAGCAAGGTAGTTCAGGACATGCAATTGGTCAAGGAAACAAAATTGGTTGAAAGCTTTTTAGCAGAACTGGGCAGGGACACTGGCTTGGCAGAATACGGCTTTGAACAGGTGCAAAAAGCAGTGGAAGCAGGAGCAGTAAAACAGTTGATGGTTGCAGACAAATTCCTTCTGCTAAACAGGGAAAAAGCAGAAAAGCTAATGGAGCAAGCTGAGAAAATGAAGGGGGAAGTGCATTTAATTAACGCAGAGCATGAGGCAGGGGAAAAGCTGCTGAACATGGGGGGAATAGCTGCATTGCTGAGGTACAGGATTCATTGAAAATCATTTAAGGCAGAATTCTTTCCACTTGACTTTTTTTTCCTCAACAAGGGCCTTTATTCTCCTCTGCTTTTCATTCAATTTGCTTTTGCCTGCCTTGAACTCGCAGAAAGTTATTCCATCCTCGCCAAATGCAATCCCGTCAATTGGACTGCCCAAAAACCTGAACTGGTCTGGTTCAAAGGGGAAATCATCCATAAAGGGCAGGAACTGTTCCGTTATTTTGCCGTACCTCACTGACTGGCTACTTTTGTCAAATCGCAGGGAATTAACTTGTTGCCTCAAAGCAAGGATTTTTTTGACTAAAAAAATCAGAATTAAAATCAGGGCAGCTACTGCTATTGAAAGAACAACAACCAACATAAGCGGAATCAATAATACTTTGTCCCCTCGCCTGTCAGAACAACCAATTTGAATTCCTTGGATTCTTCTCTTAGGGCAGCAATCAAGGCCATATGCTCCTTTCCAGAACCACTAATCAGCGAAATACACAATTCATCCACATCAGGCAGCTTTTGCTTTATAGTGTCCTTCAGGATATTGAAGCCGGCCCTGTTATTCACAATAATCCAGTCAACCTCTTTGCTTGGCGAGAAATTCTCCTTGCCCCAGTCGTTTCCAACCAAGAGCACCTGGTCCCATTCCTCTTCACTGATAAGCCTTGCGATATGGCCCCAAGTCCCCTTTCCAATGCCTAAAACAGCCATCAAAGCTCTTGTCAAATTAACCGCCTCAAATTATTTTATAGAATTCTACCAAGATAAAGCTTTTAAAAGCAGGGCTTTTACCAGATTCTAGACTTTAAAAAATTCCCTTGTTTTTCTGTACTTTTCAAGCAAAAGCTTGCCTCTGCCCGCAGTCCTGTAAAAGCTCTTATTTCCAATTTTGATTTCCTCCACCACCTTCAGCTTGAGAAAAGTAGTCATAATCTGATAAAGGTCATTCATCTCAACAAAGGGAAAATCAGACCGAATAGATTCAATGGACTTTGCCCTGTCAGCAAGCGATTCAAGCAAGGAAATGAAAAAACCGCTTCTTGACAGCTCATAGAACTCTGGGTTTTCTTCCAGAAAAAGAATCCACTCATCAACAACAGGCATGGCAGGAACTAATATGAATTAATTTAATTTAATCCTTTCGCCTTGAAGAATATGCCAATGCCCGAATGCAATAAAATCCCCCAACAAAGGCCTGCACGATGGAAACAGGCTTCAAACCATATTAATTGGTTGCATCAGTGCATCTGACCTGCATGGGATGGAACAAAAAAACAACTTTTTCATTTCAAGGAATATAATTCAACTTATTTAAGTGAGTTATGCCTTTTTCAAAGGTTTTTTGAAACAAACATGCCGTCGTTTTTGAAGCCAAGGTTCCGGTAATAGGGCTTTACCCCAAGGCCGCTGATGACAAGAAGCTTGCTGGAATTAAGCCCTGTGGAAGCGATCTCCTCTGCTTTCTGCATTAAGAGCTTTCCAATGCCGTGGTGCTGAATTCCCCTGCTGCTTCTTTGATGCAGGGGCATCGGCTGGCCAAAAACACGCAGCTCCCTTACAAGAGCGGTTTTCTTGTCAATCTCCTTTCTGAAGGGAGCAAAGGGTTGGCGCAGCTTCAGAAAGCCATACAAAAATTTTCTTTTTTTATCCTCAAATGAGATGAAGTACTCCCTTCCATTGCTTGCAATGTAACTTTCAACAAAAAGCTTTGCATCGCTGCTATCGTGTTTTTGGCCCTCCTTGTATGAACGCAAACCAGCTTCCCTGCACCTAATGCAATTGCATTCAAACCCCTTTTCAAGGGCTTTCTCCAAAGCAAGCTGCCTCAGATTGCTTTTTTTGACGCCGGCAGCAATCAGCTGGGCAGGAATATCCCTTTGGACTCGCATTATTCTCACCCACCTGGGAGCAAAACTCTTGAGGCAGGAAACAAGCTCAATGGCCTTCTCTGTTGAAAAAGGCTTGTACAGGCCCCGGCTCCACTGCCTGTACAACTCTGTTCCCTCAATAACAAGGCAGGGATAAATCTTCAGGCTGTCTGGCTTGAATTGCTGGTTGGAGAAAATCTCCCTTAAGGCTTTCTTGTCCTTGGAAAGGCTCATCCCAGGCAAGCCAGGCATATAATGATAGGTTACTTTGAATGCGGTATCCTTCAAAAGCCGGGTGGCATTAATTACATCCTGGACAGAGTGGCCCCTGTTTATTTTTTTGTAGATGCTGTCATAGATTGTTTGAACCCCAAGCTCGCACCTTGTCCCGCCAAAGGAAAGCATGTTGTTTATCTCGCCCTTACTGCAGAAATCCGGCCTTGTTTCAAAAGTAATGCCGGTTATCCTGGTTTCGGCCTTTTCAGCAGCCTTTTTTGCAGCAGGCAGTGTTTTTGAATCCCTGTTGTTGAGAGCATTCAGGGATTGGAGCATAAAACGCTTCTGAAAGGAAAGCGGCTGTGATAGAAAGGTGCCGCCCATTATGATTAATTCAATTTTGTTTGTAGGATGGCCTGCCTCCTGCAGCTGCTGCAGCCTGTTTCTAATCTGCTTTGACGGGTTGAATTCCGCAGCCAAGGCCCGCATTGTAGCCGGCTCTGTTCCAGTATAGCTCTTTGGTGTTTCCCTGCCTTTGAGCAAGGAACCTGGGCAGTAAATGCAGTTCCCAGGGCATTTATGGGGTTTGGTCATTACAGCAACGATTGCAATTCCGCTAAGGCTTCTTGTCGGCTTAACTGAGAGAAGGGAAAGCAGTTTTTTGCTCTTCTTCTCTGCAAAGGACAGGATTGTTGGATTGGTTGGTATGTCCTTAACGGAATGCTTTTTGCACAGGGCAATCTTTTCTTTATTCAATTGCCTTTTTGTTTGAACTTTGCCTGATTCAATTAACCTGATTAAATCAAGGGAGTAAGACCTTAGCTTATTCAAATGAAATCACTTCAAACCCTTCAGGAAAGCCAGGCAAGAAAGCCAAGGAACAGATACTGGCTGAAAAGCGAAGGAGAGTAGAACGGAAGGCCAATGAACCCGGAAAAGAATTTGGCCCTCAAAGTAGGCTTTACGCTAAGGCTGGCAGGAAACTGAAAGCTGGTGTCGTTTTGCAGCGAGGAAACAGTAAATCTAAACTGCCTCTGGCCATATGCAAGCGCGCCAACATTTAGGTCAACTTCCTCCTTGCTCAAAGCAGGAATTGTAATTGACCTGGACTCAAACCAATAGCTTGGCAAGTTACTCTTCACAAGCAATTTGTGTTCTGCAATGGAATCGTTGTTTGCAATCAATTTGAATTGAGCAGTTTGGCCAACAAGTGCTTCCTGGTTCAGGTTCTCGACTGTTACTGTAAGCAGCTTTTCCCTAACAGAAATGCTGCCATAAAACGTTTCAGAGAAAAGAGGCTGGCTTTTGTTGCCTACTGTAAACCCAATTCTCTGCGTGCTTATTTCTGCATCAGCCGGAGAGGAAATCAGTGCTATAAGGGTTTTGTCTGTTTCACTGCTCTCAAAATTCCAGCCCTTTGGCAAGAGCTCTTGCTCCACAGAAATGCTGTCCCACTCAACAGCCGAATCGCTCTTTTTCCTTACAATCAGCCTAACTGTTTCGCCCCTTGCCATCTTGCCCAAAGCAACACTCTGGCCATTCTGCACTTTCCGGTCAACTGGCTCAACTATGAAAATTGCTGCAAAACAGCTGTTGGCAAGCAATAGAAGAAAAACCAATACACCCAGTTTTTTAAACAATTTAGCCCCCAATATAATAATCTCTCAGAAAATTAAAAAGGTTATCTCCAATGAAGGCACTTGTTTTAAGCGATATCCACGGAATGCTGGAAAAACTGCAAAAAGCAACCAAACTTATACATAACGGGGGGGTTGGGCTGGTAATCCTCTTGGGAGATATAACCCAAATGGGCGGCGGAAAACAGGCAAGGGAAGTGGTTGAGGCATTGAAGCCAGCAAAAGTGCTTGGCTTTCCCGGGAACTTTGAAACGGCTGCTGTTCAAAAGGAATTGGAAAGGCAGGGCATTTCACTGCACGGCAAGAAGGAAAAAATTGGGCAATTTACTCTGGTTGGGTTTGGTGGAGGCCTGTGGGATAACCCTGGGCAGTTCTTGTTTTCAGAGCAAGAAATCAGGGAAACGCTTGAAAGATTAATCAGGGGAGAGGAAAATGCAGTGCTCTTAACCCACTTGCCGGCCTATGGAACAAAGCTTGATTTGGCCCACTCCGGGAAGCATATTGGAAGCAAGTCCGTTCGGAAAATAATTGAAGGGCACAAGCCAAGGCTGCATTTGTGCGGGCACTGCCACGAAGGCATTGGGGAGGAAAGGGTAGGCAGGACTTTGAGTATTAACGTTGGGGCAGTTAAGGACGGAAATGCACTGTTGCTTGAATTGAACGGTGAACTAAAATGGAGAAGGATAAAGCTATAGAAAAGAACAGGTTCAGGGCAGTAAAAGCATACCACAAAGGCACACTGGAGGATGCAATTGGGAAAAACCTTGCAGACGAGAAAATGGTTCCCCTGTGTAAATTTGTTTCAAAAACAAAGAATTATTTCACTTCCTCTGGCTGTGCTGGCAGAATCCTCTTGATTCAACTGCCAAAGGGAGAAAGCAAAAGGGAAGCCAGCTTCCACAGAAGATGGCACAGGCAAGTTTCCTTCAAGGAGGCAAAAGAGGCAATTCAAGGAAAAACAACCGGGGAGCTTTGGCTGAAGATGGAACCGTTCATTCTGCACATTGGTTCCAACACACTTGCAAACGCAAAGAAAGTTCTGGCAATAATGAGAAGGGCAGGCGTTAAGAGAGGCGGAATAATTGTTGCAAAACCAGGGAAATTCCTTGTTGAATTGCAGGGAACGCAAGAAATGGCTCTGCCAGTAAAGCAGGGAAGAAAGGTTCTTGTAGAGGACTCTTATTTGCAGTGGGTAATTGAAAAGGCAAACAGCAAGCTGGAAATGAATTATGAGATGCTGGAAAGGTTTGAAAGGGAATGCAGAAAAGGGCTGAAATGACAAAAGCCAGAAAAACCTAAGGCAGAAAAAGAGGGCAGGAAGAAATGACTTCAGAGAATTTGCGGCTGTTCTTTGCAGTGAACATTTCCAAAGAAGTGAAGCAAGAGATTGCTGAGAAGATGCTTCCACTGATTCCTGCTGATAAGTGGAGGAAAGTGCTGCCAGAGAACTTGCATGTTACAATTCAGTTCCTTGGTTACATGCCAAGGCAGGCAGTTGAAGGGTTGAAAACAAAGGTGCAAGGCCTACGCAAATTTGATGCGTTTGAAGCAGAAATAAACTGCGTTGGACACTTCAAAGGCAGGGTTTTGTGGATTGGTTTTGGCAGGGGAACAGGGGATTTTAACCTGTTGAATAGAAAATTGCAGGAAATGATTGGAACGCACGATAACAAATTCCATGCACACATCACTCTTGCAAGAAACAGAGGAATGGGGAAGAAGGAAACTGATGCCCTAGTTGAGGAATTAAGGGCAGTTGGGTTCAAGAAAAAGATTAAGGTTGAGGGCATTGAACTAATGCGCTCGGAACTGCACAAGGCAGGGCCGGAATACAGCGTTGTCTTTTCTATCAGGTTCCGGGCTCTTCATTTGTAACCATTTTCAGCACTTTTACTGGTTCAAAGTAATAGTGCTGCACAAAAGTTTCAACGTCCTCGTTGCTTGCAATGCCCTGCTCCAGCATCCACTCAAGAATCCTCTGCCTTACAGCAATTTCCCTTTTCAGCTCATTCTTTTTCATCCCACACCTTTCGGACAATACTTCCATTGCATGACTGGGGATGTCTGTCCTCAGAGCTCTCCCTGCCTTATCGTTGAATTCAAACAAGTTGCTGAGCAGAACCTTTTCCTCCATTCTGCCAATTTCTGCAACCTGCCTGACTCTCCTTAGAATGCCTTTGCCCTTTTCAAAGGTCCTCTGCATTACCACAACCAAGTCAAGCAAGGGCAAGAGCTGCTCTTCAACATTCATTGGAGGGCTCTTCAAGCGCAACATCATCTCTCTGGCAGTGTTGCTGTGCAAGGTTCCCAGAATGCCCCTGTGACCAGTGTCCATTGCAATAAACATTGTTTGGGCCTCTTGGCCTCTTACCTCTCCAACAAGAATCCTGTCAGGCCTCATCCTCAAGCTGTTTTTCAAAAGCTCATCCATGCTAAGTGGCTGCTGGTCTCTGATCTTTGGCTTTGACTCCATTTGAATCCAGTTAAGCCTCTTCCCCAAATCCAATTCAACAGTGTCCTCAATGGTAATTACCCTCTCCCTGTATGGAATGAAGGAAGCAAGAATGTTCATAAACGTGGTTTTTCCACTCCCTGCCCCGCCGGTTACAATCAGGTTCATGGGGTAAATGCCGAGGCCCTCCACCATGCACCACAGGAAGGCAGCCAATTCTGCTGAAACGGTTTTGTTCTCAATCAGGTTAACTATGGAGAGTGGAATCTTGGTAAACTTTCTTATAGTAAGGGTTGGCCCAAAAGGGGTTGCATATGAAAAGGTTGCGTTTGCCCTGCTGCCATCAGGCAGCCTTGCATCCAGCAAAGGATGCGACTCGCTGAATTTCCTGTCCACTGTTGCAGCAATCCTGTTAATCAGTTGCATGATAAAGCCTCTCTCCGAGGAAACAAGGTTTGTTTTGCAGTTGCCAAAACGCCTGTGGGTAACAAAAACGTTTCTGTTAAAGCCGTTTATCATTATTTCCTCCAACTCGGGGTCCTGCATCAGCTCTGCCAGTTCCCTGTAGCCAATGCTGTGGTTTAAGACAAAGGAGGCGAATTGCTTTGGGTTGGTTACCCCAAGCTCTGTTACAATCTGCTCAAACGGGGCCAGAACCTTTTCAAACATCTTCTGGCTTGGCAGCTTTGAAACAAGCTCATTTACATCAATTTTATGTATGACGTCTTTCCTGAAGCGCTCAATCAGCTGGCTTTTAGCAGGAAGGCCTGTCAGAAGGGCATTTAGGCTGGTTCTCCTCAAAATAACGTCAATGAAAATCTTTGCAAGTTTTTGCTCTTTTTCACTGAAAGTTGGCTGGACTATTTCGTAGATATTGTAAGGGAAGGCTTCAAAAATGCGTTTGCTATTGCTGCTCTGCAGCAGCTTTCCCCTCTGCTCTTCCTCAGCCAATAAGAAACACCGCGCTATTATATAAAACAAATCTTATATATAATAGTAATTAATCAAAATAGGAAGATGGAAAAAATGCAAATGGAGAAATTGCTCAAATCGGTTTTGAGGAAAGTTACTCCAACAGAGAAAGAGAGGGCAAGGGAAAGGGCCTTGGCTGAGAGGATAATCAAGCAGATAAAGGAAGCAGAGGGAAAACACGTAGATGTTATGCTTTGTGGCTCAATCGCAAGAGACACCCATTTGCGGGGGGACAATGATTTGGATATATTTGTTCTGTTCCCTGAGAAAATGCCGAAAGAAGAATTTGAAAAGGAGGGCCTGAGGATTGGAAAGAGGGTTTTTAGGGGCCTGCAGTGGGAGAAAGCCTTTGCACAGCACCCCTACATTAGGGGAAACATTGAGGGCTTTGATGTTGAAATTGTCCCAAGCTATAAGGTAAGCAAAGCAGAGTTATTGCAAAGCCCGGTTGATAGGAGCCCCTTTCACAACAAATTCCTGCAAAACAAACTGGATGAAAAGCACAAGGGAGAGATAAGGCTGCTTAGGCAGTTCCTGAAAGGGATAAGGGCATATGGAGCGGATATTAAGGCAAGTAGTGTTCCTGGTTACGTTGTTGAACTGCTTGTCTTAAGGTATGGAAACTTTTTGGAAACCGTTAAGGCAATTGCCAGGTGGAAGCAGGGCCGGGTAATTGACCTGCAAGGCCATTACCCTGAAAAGGAGGCAAGAAAACAATTTGGGGGAGCGCCGCTTATAGTGGTTGACCCGGTTGATAAGAACAGAAATGTTGCGGCTGCCCTCTCACTGAATCAATTCTCGCGAATTGTTGCTGCATCACAGGCATTTTTGAGAAAGCCGAGTGAGAGGTTTTTCTTCAGGAGAAAGGAAAGGCCTTGGTCTGTTTCAAAGCTGCGAAAAATGCTGCAGAAAAAAGAGTTAGTTGCAGTAAAGCTTGGCTATCCAAAAGGGGCTTTGCCTGACATTGTTTGGGGCCAAATCCAACGGCTGGCAAGGAAACTGGAAACACAGCTTGCCCTGAATGGCTTTAAAGTAGTAAGGAGTGAGGCATGGACTGACGAAAAGCAGGTCATTGTAATAGTGTTTGAAGTGGAAAGCCGGATTTTGCAGAGAAGCCACGTAAAGTTTGGGCCATTTGTAACAGATGAAGAGAACAGCAAGGCCTTTTTGCAGGCGCACAGGAAAGTGATTGCTGGGCCAAGGATTGAAAAAGGAAGATGGGTTATTGAGGTTCCAAGGAAGTATGTGAATATAGAGCGGTTTTTGCAGGAGTTTTTGCGAAGGGAGAAAAAAGTTGAAAAACAGGTTTTAAGGAGAGCAATAAACAAGCTTTGCAGGATTTTGCAGGAAAAGGATTTGATTGAGTTGTTCAAACAGAACAAGCTATTCGCGGTTTTTCTCTCAAATTATTTGCGGGGGGAAGAAGAGTTTCTCTAAAGCTTTTTGATTACCTTGTAGAGGCAAATTCTGTCGCAGTATAGGCCATCTTTCAATTTTTCCGCTTTTGGAAGCCTGCCAAATTTCTTGAATCCAAGTTTTGCGTGCAACTTTTTGCTTCTGGTGTTCTTTGCAGCGTAAGCTGATTCAATCATCTTGAACCTTGTGGTCTTTTTTGCAAGCTCTAACACTTTTTTCGCAAGCCTTGTTCCAATGCCCAAACCAGTGAAGCGCCCCCTTAGCATTATTCCAAACTTGCCAATGTGCTTTTCTGCGTCAAGCTCAAGCGGGGCTATTGTTGCATCTCCTGCAAGCTTGCCATTTACCTCCACAAAGAGGAAAACGCCTTTTCCCTTCTTTATGTTTTCAATCTGGGTTTCAATAAATTTTTTCTCTGTTTTGTTTGTTTCGTGGTGCCATTTCCCAAGAAACTCTGCTTCATCCCTTGCAGCATTCACCATCTGCATTGCTGCCTTGGTATCTTTCCTGCTTGGATACCTAAACACAACATGCAAGGTTTCTCCTTTCCTGCCCTTTACATTAAACTCTTCAACTATTGCCCCTTCTCTCATTCCAATTCCTCTTCTGTTAAGACCTTTATTCCGTTCTTCAAAAGCAAATCGGCCACAATGCCGTTTCCTTCCACCAATTTGCCGGAGAAAGTTCCATCGTAAAGCCTGCCTTTGCCGCAGCTTGGGCTTTTGGCCTTGAAAATCACTTCCTTTACTCCAAGCTGCTTTGCCATCCGCAGAACCTCTTCCGCTCCCTTTTGCATTTGCTCTGTTAGATCCTCTCCGCTCTTTGTGAAAACCCTGCCTTCCTTGATTTCCCTTGCCTCCCTTGGAGTTGGAAAACCAGCAAGCTGTTCCGGGCAAACTGGCTTGGCCTCTCCAGCTTTGACCAATTTAATCACTTTTTCATTGGCTTTATTGCTTCCGTCATGCCTTACATTGAGTCCAGCCAAACAAGCGCTAACCAACTTCATTTCTATCACCAATGCAAGCGAGCACAATCCATTCCAAGCATTGCGGGGAATGGACTCTGGACTGGCCGGGCGTGACGGCTCCCTGATTTCGCCGGCTAGCGGACCCGGAGGGATTCGAACCCCCGATCTCTTCGTTGCCTCTTCCCTTGAAGCCGAAGCGAAGCGCCTTATCCAGACTGGGCCACGGGTCCTTGAAAATAGTTATTGCTGGGAAAAAGGTTTAAAAGCCTCGGAGACCTAAAATTGTTGGTGTTTTATGAAGTGGTTTAGGAAAAAGAAGAAGGGTTCTGGAAAGCCAGATAAGGCCTATTTGGATGCGAGGAAGGGAATGATGGAAAAAAAGGCAGCGGGGCAAAAAGCTGCCATTGAAAAAGCAAATAAAGGAGTGGAAGCAAAGAAAGCCGGGGCCAAAGCTGCAAAGAAAGGAAACCTTGCTTCAGGATTTGAACCAGGAGAATTTGAGAGAGCAAAGGCAATGGCCAAGGAGGCAATGGCTTGGCGGCCCTTTATTGAAGCATGCAAAAAACACAGGGTGCAAAAACCAGGGCTGGCTTTTTTGAGGTGGTATGCCGACATAAAAGGCAATCCGGATCTTTGGAAGGTGGAGGCAAGGGCAGAGGAAAGCATTGAGGAAAAAGGCCGGCGCTTTAACAGAACCGGTTTTTATGCACAGTTGTTTATAGATTTTTTGGAAAGAAAGAGCAGGGACAAAGGAAAAGAGAGGCAGACAATGGGCTGAAGCAACATGTTTAGGAGAAAAAGGAAAAGAGAGGCTACTGGCGTAGAAGAAAAAGCGAAGACATCTGCTATGCGAAGGGCTGCAGCTGACAAAAGAGCAAATGGGGGGGCAGAAGCAAGAAGAATGGCGAAAAAGGCTAGTAAGTATGACTCTTTTGTTAGAGTGTGCCAGCATTTTGGCCTAAGCCCGGAGGAAACTTTCATAAAATATTATAGAAGGATGAAAAAAATCCCGGAAATTGCTGTGAAGGAATTTGATGCAAAGATGGATTCAGTAAAACAAAATGAGCCATTTAGCAAAACACGTTTTTATGCAGATTTGATATCAGATTACTTAATTAAAAAAGGCAGAAAATAACTAAGGTTTTAAATACTATTCAATCAGAATAATTTTAATCTTGTTTTTGAATCTGGGGTTGAAGGGAATGAAGATTTGCACGACATGCAACAGGGAGGCACAGGAGTTCATTGAATTCAAGTGCCCAAAATGCGGGAAGAGCAATATTGTTAGATGCCAGCAGTGCAGGAAAACAGCAAGAACCTACAAATGCGAGGAATGTGGATTTGTTGGACCGTAAAAAAGGAGGAAATGCAAGCGAAGCGGGCAAATGGCATACAAGTGATGGCTAGTATGGGCTTAATTCGCAGCCGGGATTTGCCGGCTAATGCGAGCGAAGCGAGCACAGCCCATACGGAGCAGAGCGGAGTATGGGCTTAATTCGCAGCCGGGATTTGCCGGCTAATGTGGCTTTGAAGAACCATAGGATGGTGATTTTCATGGGAAAGACACTGGTGATTTACCAAATTAAGGCAGCTGACATGCAAAAGCTGGATGAAACAATGGAAGCGCTGAAGGCAGTGAAGAAGGGCGACTTTAAGGACGCAAAAAGGATACCGATTGGGTTTGGAATTGAGGTAATAAAGGCTGCTTTCACAGTTCCAGAAAAGGATGACAAAGCTGTTGAG
>JAFCFG010000133.1 GCA_017608725.1 Candidatus Iainarchaeum sp. | reverse complement strand
TATTTAGCCTTTTGCACCCAGGAACAGGCTTACAGCAAGGCATGTTACCAATGCAACCAAACTGTTTGTTTTGAAGTAGGCTAGTGACAGAAGCTCTTCTAGGGGGATGCTTACCCAAATGTGCCCCAATAGAATTGAGAGCCCTGCGCCAAATGCAAGGGCAACAAACAAGTGCTTTACTCCAGTCAGGTAGTTGTGGTAAGTGCTTTTGATGAAGATAAGGGCTGCAACAAGGAAAAGGCCCAAGAAAATCAAGCCGACTGTTTCATTTGGCGCTGAAACTGTTACACCGGAAAAAACACCGAATTCTGCTACAACCATGTAACTGAGAACAGCAAGCAGGCTTCTATCGTGGAAAGCGGCAAAAACATTTGCTGCTGTAAAGGCCTGCTTTGAAAGCATTGCCGGCTGCTGTACTTGAGTTGGTGCTATAGCCGGCCTTGCCTCAACGACTGCCTTTTTCTCAAGCTCTTTCTCAAATTCCTCTGCAGCTGCTTCCTTCATTTGCTGCTTCAATTCCTTGACCTTCTCAGACCAGGGCTTCTGCATTTCCCTCTTAACTGACATTATTGAAATTATCAGAGCAATGACTCCAAACAGAACGCCCATTATGCCAATAGCCACTAAAGTCATGTCAGGATTCTCAACAAAGATTTTGTCCCCAAAGCTGAAAAAGAAGAATATTGTTGAAACCATTATCAGAGCAAACAGAATAAAGCGCTTTATCAGGCTCAAAACCCATGCGGTTAATTCAACCAACAAAACAACCAGAACAAAGAGAACAATTATTGCAACGCCTATCATTGCAATTGTTCCTACGTCGCCCTGCAAGGTCTTTGGCCAAACATCGTTTGTAACATACTCAATTGCAGGGTAAATCATTGCATTTAAATCCGAAATCATATTATTGATTAAATCAAAATCATATAAATAATTAATCCCCTGCCAAAAAGGCTGTCGAATATCTCTGCATTTGAAGCACAATTTAAGGCATTGGGCTTAAAAGTATTCGGCACCCTGCAAATAATTAATCCCCTGGCCTGCACTTCAAAAATATGCGGTTGAAAAGTTCTTTCACAAGAATAATTTGAGGAAAGGGGGCTTGAAAAATATTGGGTTCTGCTTTCTATCAAAAAAAATGGTTTTTTTGAAACAAAGGCAGTTGCCTAACTAAAATGAAAGCTATTTAAATAATTTCAGGGAAAGTTCTTTTCACGGTATTGCCTAATGCCGCAGCTGCAAAAGGTAATTGGCCATGGATAAATTCATTGAAATATCCAGCAACGAGTTTAAGGCACTCAGCTCAGAGACAAGAACGCAGATGATTAAGCTATTGCAGGAGAGAAACTACACCCTAACAGAGCTAAGCAAGAAACTGAATATGGCTGCGCCGACAATAAAACAGCATCTGAACATACTGCAGCAGGCTGGATTTATTGAGGGAATAGACGAGGGCAGGAAATGGAAGTACTACACTCTAACAAGAAAGGGGAAAAACATCTTTTCCCATGAAACACCAGCAAACGTTCTGATTGTACTGGGTGTAAGCATTATTGCAATGGTTGGCTTGCTTTACGGCTTTGTTTCAATTGCCGGCTTTCAGAGCCATGCAGTGTTCTTGAAACAGGAGATGGCTGCCCCAACCCTGGAAGTGGGCCTGGATAAAAACCCAATGGCTTATGAAGCAGGGGAAAGTGCTGCAACAGCAGGGGAAGAAGCACCCAAGAACGATATAACTACAGGCATGAATGCCCGCCAAAGTGAGCCAATGACAGGGGCTACATCAGGCGTAGCAGACGACAACGCTTTCACAATTATAGGCGCTAAAAAGGGACATTCAACTGGAACAGAAGGGCAATGCATTGCAGACTCAAGCCCTGCACAGTATTGCTCTGTTGGCTCATGCCCTGAACTGCCCTTCCCCTGCCTTGGTGCAATGCTTGCTGCAATAGTAGCTCTTGCCCTGCTGATTGGCTTTTCAGCCGCAAGGATTAGACAATAACCGCTATTGGGCTTTGCTGGACTGAAGCTTTCCTCTCTTGAATGATATCATTCCACTTTGCAAAAGCTGGGGCAGGTAGTTTGGCGGGTGAGGCTTTGACCTCAGCACAAGGATGCTGACTGTTTTCTTTAGGCCGCCGATTTTTCTGCCCTGGCTTTGCAACCTGTCAAGGAATTGAAGAAATTCCGGGATGCCGGCTGTTCTAACTATTGCCATTAGAGCAAACCTGCCAAGCATGCTGTTCAGTTCGTGGACTTCCTGTATTTTAACAAGGCCTTTTGCAATTGCTGAGCTTGCAGCCGGTGTTGCATCAATCAAAACAATTGCCTTTAGGGCAATGCTCAGCTCTTTGTAATATTCTGGGTTCACGACAGGTGTTTTCTTCACAACAACTTTTTTTCTCCAAAGCCTTCTCCAACGCTTGCTAACAGTGTTCCTGTGCAAGGCATGCTCTGCTGCAATTTGGGCAATTTCCTTGCCTGGGAAAAGCATCTTGCTGTTTAAAATCTTGAAATCCGTTTCATCAAAAGAAGGCAAGCAACTGGATTCAGATACAACGATATTGTGGGCTTTGAAGTTGCGGGTTGCAAGCAAGACCTCTGCGTCATCAATTGCCCCCTTAAATTCATCTGACAGCTTTCTTACAAAACTGTCAACGGCAAAAACATTCCTTTCAACCACCTTTGCTGCAATGTCAAACTCTCCTGTAAGGAAGGAAACAACGTGAATTTGGGGGAATTGCAGGAGGTCATCCAACAGTTTAAGGGAATCGGCGTTTGCCAAGTTAACCTTTAACAAAACCCATGCAATTGTTGGCAGGCCAAGCCTTGCATAGTTAATGCGATACCTGTAGCCAAGAATTATTTTTTCCCTGCACATCTTCTTGATGCTGTAGGAAACAGTGCTTGGCTTCAGCCTGAGCTGGTTTGCAATCTCTGATTCAGGCATCTGAATGCCGTTTAAGCAGATGAAGTGCAGAATCTTGAAGTCAATCTTGCTTAAGCCCAATAAAAACCCCTTAACTATTTAATGTTAACAAATTTATTTAATTTTTTCTCAA
>JAFCFG010000132.1 GCA_017608725.1 Candidatus Iainarchaeum sp. | reverse complement strand
CGAAAGGTATTTTAAAAGGATAGTATATTATACTACTGTCCATTGCAAGTGATTGAAAATGGGGACAGGCAGCTTGCAACAAGGTGAGGAAAAGCTTAGTTTAGAAAAGGCATGTGAGCTAGGCAAAACCCTAAGCAAAGGGGGCATTACTTTAGCTGACAGCGAAACTGCTTTTCGGAAGAAATGCAGCAGGTAATGCCCTCCACCCTTTCCCTCCTCTTTTTTGCCCCCCTATAACAGAATTCATCCAATTTAAATTCATTTTCCAGGAAAAATCTCTTTATGCGAATTATAATTACAGGCAGCCCTGGTGTTGGAAAAAGCTCTGCTGCCAGAGGCCTTGGAAAGAAAATAAAGCACAAGGTATTGAACGAAAAGGCATTTGCCCTGGACAGGGGAATTGGAAAATGGGATGCTGAGGAGAACGAATTGGTTATTCCATTGCAGGCATTTGCAAGGGAATTGAACAGGCTGTTGGCAAGGGAGAAGAAGGTAATTGTGGAAGGGCATTTGCTGTGTGAACTGCGCTTGCCCAAAGCGGATTTTGTTGTTATTATAGGGCTGCATCCTGAGTTATTGGAGGCAAGGCTGGAGGCCAGAGGCTATAAGGCTGACAAGGTACAAGACAATGTTTTCTGCGAGGGAATTGATTACTGCAAAAAGCATGTGATGCGCAACTACAAAAGGGGGAAAGTAGTTGAAGTGCAAAGCGGGAAAACTATAAAAGAAACAATAGGCAATATTATTAAGGGGTTGAAAGAGAGGGGGGCTGAATTATGAATAAGCTGCCTGCCTTTTCTGGAACAGGGGTTGAATTATGAATAAGCTGGCTATCATTCTTTTTGTTGTGCTTTTTGCAACAGGGGCTTATGGCGAAACCCTGTTTGAAAGAACTTACGGGCAAATGGGGTATGGGGATTTTACCGTTGAGGGAGCAAACAAAACAGGGTGCACAGAAATAGTGTTTCTTTTTCCGCAGGGCATAGATGTAATGGATGAAGGGATTTACCCCATTGCATCAATTGGCATGCAATTCAGGCCATTGCAAACAGGCAGGATAGATGTAAATGTGCAGTTGAATAAGGAGGAGATTGCGGAACTCGGGATAGATGATTTTAAGTGCAGCAGCCAAGAATGCTGGGAAAGGCTGTTGTTGCCAAAGGAAAAGCTGCTAGAAGAGGAGAATACCCTAAAGGTTTGCACAGGGACGTCAAACAGCATAGTGGAAGCAGTGTTGTTAAAGAGTTCAGGCATTGGCTTGTACAAAACAGCTGACTTTTCAGGGAAAGAGGCAATTCAGGTTAGGGCAGAGAGAACCGGAATAGTAATAGGGGAAAAAGTGAAAATAACAATAAGTATACATAACGGTGGAAGCGACTCTGCTTCTGTAAACGTAAGCTATGCAAAGCCAATTGCAGAGGACAAAAACGCCTTTGTTGTTGTTGAAGGCCAAACATACTTTGATGGAACAGTGGAAGCAGGCCAAACAGTTGAATTCTCTTACGTGATAAAGCCAAGGCTTTTGGGCAGCATCAGGCCACCGCCGGCAATCCTCCACTACAAGAATGAATTTGGTGAGCAGGAGAGCATTACCAGCAACCTTGTTGAGATTAAAATAAGGGAACCAGAGATAAGGGTAGAGTCCTTTATTGTAAAGGCAGAGGAAAAAGCAATTATAGGCCAGCCCCTTTACCTGGATTTGGCTGTAAAGAATGTTGGCTCTGACCCATTGTATGATTTGGCTGTTGAACTGCAACTGGCAGAGGGGCTTGTTCTTTCCAGTGCCCAGGGCAGTGGAATCAAAGCCCTTGGACCAAACCAAACAAAGCTTCTGCCATTTGCAGTAACCAGCAGCAGCCCAGGGAGGTTTGCAATTGGCTGCACTATAGCCTACACTGACTTAAACGCAGAGGAATCGCTTTGCGAGGAAAGCTTTGTTGTTTTTGAACAGCCGGGAATAAGCGAACTGGTTTACGGGGGCATTGTACTTG
This sequence comes from Candidatus Iainarchaeum sp., assembly GCA_017608725.1. Taxonomy (GTDB): domain Archaea; phylum Iainarchaeota; class Iainarchaeia; order Iainarchaeales; genus JAFGDB01. Next base: position 1,089 of record JAFCFG010000132.1, on the reverse strand, counting down.
CAGTAATTGCCGTTGCAATTTACCTCTACATCCAGTTCAGCAAATAGCTGCTGCCTACTCTCGGCAAAAATAGCTGTTGTCATTTCTTTCCGGGAATTAGGGCAGCTGCCCTGGGCTTCCTCCAAAGAACAAGCAGCACTATTGAAAGCACTAGGGGTAAAAGCAGAATGTCCAGCTCTGGTACGGGTATTTCTCTCCCACTGCCAATGGTGAAAATCAGGTCTGCTTGGTCCAAGACCTCGGCAGTGCCCATCTTCCTGATTTCCACATACAGCGTATAATTGCCCATTGAAAGGCCGGGCTTTGCGGTTCCATCCGCGTCAATCCAATCAAGCAGGCTTACATCAGCCGATGCATCAGGAAACAAAAGCAGATTTGATTGCACTGTTTCCTGCTTACGGCCAGAGGCTGCTTGGTTTGTAACAGGGTCAAGTAGTTCAGCAACAACATCTATGGCAACAGGGCTGCTGCCGGAAGCATCTGCAGTTACTACTGCCTTTGCTTCGGTAAAATCTTCGCCTTCTTTAATCAAAACAGGGTCAAGGACAAGGGAGAGGGAAATATTGGGGGACGATAGCCTTAATCCACAGCCAGGCTGCCATTGAAGGCAGGGGTAATCCAGGCCCTCATCAAGGCCCCAAATTGTTTCAAAATCCCAGTTGACAAAGGTAGCCTTAGCCTGCATTTCAGCAGTTGACTTAGGATTTGCACCGGTAAAGCGAGCAGGATTGTTTGCAACACCAGAGGTTTCACTGTCCCAATAATTGCTTTCATATGAAGAGCCAACACTTTCAATTGCCCCAAAGCCGCCAATATCACTGCCAGACTGTTCAACAAAACCAACAGAATAAGAGTGATTAATGGTGCCGGAATAATTCTGCCCGATAAAACCGGCTTTTTTATCAGCGCTGCCAGTTACAGCTCCCTTTGCATAGCTGTTTTCAATGAGTGCTGTGCTGCCAGTACTTCCATTAAGATAGCCAATAAAACCACCAACTTTTTCACCAGTGCCCGCTACATCAGAAGTAGAATAGGATTGCTTAATAACGCCAGTGCCATAACCAACCAGGCCGCCAACTTTCGTTGTTC
>JAFCFG010000131.1 GCA_017608725.1 Candidatus Iainarchaeum sp. | reverse complement strand
AGCTTAACCCCATTAATTCCCCCCAATTCCGGGGATATTCAACAGCCTTGGGAAAGGGCGTCGAATACCTTTAAGCTTAACCCCATTAATTCCCCCCAATTCCGGGGATATTCAACAGCTTATTTGCAGGGTGCCGAATACTTTTAAACTTAATGCTTTAAATTGTGCTTCAAATGCGGAGATGTTCGACAGCCTTATTTGCCCTTTAATTAACTTTAAATAAAACAAAAAACAAATTAGAATAGAATGAAGAAAACCGCATTTCTCTTGCTCACATTCCTGTTTTCCTTTCCAGCTGCCCTTGCTGCATCTGAGGGCTTCCTGGAAATTATCCAGAACAGGGCCTCTGCCCTGGCCAAGTGGGAGGTTGCAAGACTGCCCTTAATGGCAGGAGACGTAATTTACATCAACCCAAGCAACAATGGATGGGTTTATGCTGTGGGCCCCACAGGAACCGCTGATTTTTTCAACAGCTGGGGCGGAAGGATAATCGATTGCCTCTGGACTACAACAATACCCGGGTGCATTATTGGGGTGCAGAACAAAACAGGGATTGGAACACCAAATGCCTCAAACAACAGTACTATTGAGTGTTCAACTTCTGGGAGCTATGCAAATTCTCTAACCCTTACTGCGATGGACAACGACGGTGGTTCCAGCAGTGATGGGGCAGTGGTTTTAATAAACTCCCAAGCAAAGCCTTCATTGAGAATTACTGCCTTTTCTGCAGAGCCTTTGCAGCTAACTTCAGGGGATAATTTCACATCAGTTTCCGTTAAAGTAAAAAACGTTGAAGCAGGTTCTATTACGCCAGGGGTCAAGGTTGAGGTTTTGGATCCGCTCAGCGCTGAGCCAATTGCTGGGGCAACTGACCTCACAAAATCCTGCGGCTCCCTTGCCTATGGCAAAGAATGCACTTTGGATTTCTCTGAATTGGATATCTCTGCCTTGCCAGTTGGAGCCTATACACTGATTGCCTCCGCCTTTGACCAAACCACTGGGCAATTGCATCACACCGAGGAGCTGTATTTTTCAGTAACCAGGCCTGTTTCTATCCCTGAGTTGAATGAATTGCTTTTGCCTTTGATTGCTTTCTCTGTTCTTGCGGTTCTGTTCTTTGCTGGCAGAAGGGGATAAGGCTGAATTATTGTTTTGACTGATTGACTTTGTTGCCAATTAATTTTTTTCATTTATTGTTTTGACTGTTTTTCCCTTGCTTTTTCCAATTGTTTGATTTGAATAGTTTTTTCCCTGTTTAATTCAATTTATTTTTTTGCTGTTTTGCCAATTAATTGCTTTAATTATTTTTCCTTGCTTTGAAAACATCCCGCCATTTTGCCAATCAATTGCCCCTATTTTCCGCAAACCTTTCCAAAAGGTTTACTATTTATTTCTTTGCCTGCTTTACAATTTAATTAATATTCTTTTTTTCTTTGGGTGCAGGGAATGGACGGAAGGCAGTTGTTTGCGTTGTTCATTGTGTTAATAATGGCTGCCTCAACCATAGGGTTTGCTCTCTTCTACAGGAGCCCTGACCAGGACACCGGAAACCAGGGAAATGAGCCTCCGCCCTTGGTTGTTGAGCCAACTGAAATGGCCTTTTCCGCAGAAGGCGTTCAGGCCAGTGTCAGCCAACTGCTCCCTTCAATAAAGGTTGTTGCAGAAACAACGGAAAGTGATTTTGGCAAGTTGAGCACTGACATCTATGCAATTGACGGCATTAGGAAAGTAAGGGGCGGATTTAAGCCCTCACCTGACAGTGTGCTTGGAACAGGCTTTGTTTTTGTCGGCGACATCAGCTTTGAAACTGACTTGAATACAGCTTATGTGCTTGAAAAGCTGGAGCAGGAAGCAGGCCTGCAGAATATTGAGGGCTTTGCTATTGCTTTGGTTGCCCTGCCCAAGAAAACAATGGTTTTCAACCAGGATGTGAATATTTCAAGGGACCTGAATCTGAGCAAAAACCTCGCGGAAGCCTTTGTTTCCTTTTCCACTATGGAGGGCGATGAATTGCTGTTAACAATCAACGCAACATTCAAAGGCAATGAGTTAGCAAGCTTAAGTTTGGTTGAAACCCTGAACATTACTGCAGAGCCGGTTGCAAAACAGGCTGTCCTTTCAGCCCCAATTGCATCGCTTGAAAACAGGCTGCTTCTGGAGGCCGATGTGTCGGGCAGCCAGGCCTACCTTCTCTCTGATTTGAATGCCAGGGCAAATTCAATTGAGGGCGTTCTACTTGCAGACATTTCGGTTCCAGACCCTGACCCCGTTCTTTCAATTTCCTCTGATGCAACACTTGTTTTTGAACAATTGAATGATTTGAATGGCTTTTTGTATGACTTGAATGCTGTGGATGTAAGTATTTTCAATGAACCGTTGAGTGTTGCAGTTGCATTCCCTCTTGGAACTGGCTTGGATGAAAAGCAGGCAGCCCTTGACCAGTATCTGAGCAACAATGGCATTGATGCAAATGTTGAACAGGGCACTGGATTTTTGTTTGGCCAGGTGGAATTAGCCAGCAGTGATTCAGGGCAGGCAGCCTCGGAACTAACAACCTTGCTTGGCCCTGTTCCTGCTTCAATCAGGCAGCCAGGCACACTTGCCTTGCAAGAGGTTTTTGATTCCGCATTAGACAAGCCTTACACAGTTCCAAAAGGCAGGGTTGATGCCTTGCTTTTGCCAGGCCATTCTTTGGGGGAAACAGTAGACGTAAACATAGAATACAGTTTGGTTAGGGGAGAAATAGCCTACATCACTGCTTTGGAATGAGCTTTTCTAACAATACAGTTTGGTTAGGGGAGAAATAGCCTACATCACTGCTTTGGAATGAGCTTTTCTAACTACCAGAACAGTGCTCTTACAGGGTTGTTTAAAAACACAAAGTTCACCGATAAATCTAATGGTAGAATCTTTGTATGAGTCAAAAAATTATGCGGCAAGAGTTAGAAAATTGCTTAAAAATTGCAGCGATTTCGAGATTAGAATTGGCCCGCACATAACAAAGAAGAGATTGCCTCAAAGGCAAATAAAGATTGAAGTTGTTTGGCGCAATATCCACCATCCAGCAGACCTCTATCATGCAAAAAAGAGAAAAAAAACAAAAAAATACGAAGAGAGCCATAAATGT
>JAFCFG010000130.1 GCA_017608725.1 Candidatus Iainarchaeum sp. | reverse complement strand
GGTCTGCGGAACAAGGCAGGCTGTGATAAGGAAGTATGGCCTGATGGTTTGCAGGAGATGCTTTAAGGAGATTGCTGAAAAAATTGGCTTTAAGAAGTTTGATTAGAGGGGGAAAGAAAAGAATTGTTAAGTTGCTGGGAAAAAAATTCAAAAAATATTTTGAATGAAAAAAAGGCAGGTTGATTAATATGAGGTTTGATACAATCGCAGATGCACTGGTTGCAATAAAGAACAGCGAAGCCGCTGCAAAGAAACAATGCATTATAAGGCCGGCAAGCAAGCTGCTGGGGGAAATCCTAAAGGTAATGCAGCAGAACGGCTACATAGACAGTTTTGAATTCATTGACGACGGCAGAGACGGCACATACAAGGTAGAGTTGCTTGGAAAAATCAACAACACAAGGGCAATAAAGCCAAGGTACGCGGTGAAAAAGAACGAATTTGAAAAATACGAGAAGAGATACCTGCCAGCAAGAGACATTGGAATACTGATAGTTACAACCCCAAAAGGGGTTTTGACCCAGAAAAAGGCAAGGGAAAAAGGGGTTGGAGGAAGGCTGGTTGCATTTGTTTACTGAACAGGGGCATTTTACTATGATTAAAGAAACAATTGAAAAAAGTATTCTGCTGCCAGAGGGCTTTAGCGCAACAGCAGACAAGAACAGCCTTACAATTAAATCAGCTAACAGCGAAACAAGCAGGAGTTTTAGGGCAAGGGGAATTTCCTTCAAAGTAGAGGACAACAGCATAATTCTGCAGGGCTGCCCGGCATCAAGAAAAATGAATGCACTGCTCTTGACCATTGCATCGCACGTAAAAAACATGGTTGCAGGGCTGCAGCGGCCCTACCAATGCAGGCTTGCAGTAATATACAGCCATTTTCCAATGAATCTGGCTGTAAAAGGCAATAAAGTTGAAATAAACAACTTCACTGGAGAAAAGCATCCAAGGTATGCGAAGATATTGCCTGGTGTGAATGTTGAAATAAAGGGCAAGGAGGTTCTGGTAAAGGGCATTGACAAAGAGGCAGTTGGCCAAACCGCTGCTAACTTGGAGAATGCTACAAAGGTAAGGGGAAAGGACAGGCGAATCTACCAGGACGGTGTGTTTATTGTGGAAAAGACAAAGACCCTAACAGTGGAAAAAGAAAGGGCCAGAACTGAGGAAAAGGTGAAACAGTAATGGCGAGTGAAAGAGGAAAAAAGGAAAGGGCCGGTGCAGCCGAAAAAAAGAAAAAGCTAGTGGAAAAAGTTGAAAAAATAAAGAAAAGGGCAGAGGTGAAGAAGAAAAAGCTAGTGGAAAAAGTTGAAAAACCAACAAAGGGGGAAAAGAAGCCAGAGAAAGCTGTTGGAAAAAAACCAGCAAAAAAAGAGAAGGAAAAGAAAGTTGAAAAGCCGGTCAAATCAAAGAAGGACAAATATAAGAGAAAAGGGCCAGGCAAGAGCAAAGAGGTCAAAAGCCTAAGAGAACTGGCCAAGAAGAAAAAGAAAAGAATGTTCAGGGGCAGGTTTGGAAAAAGAAACAGGATTAGAAAAATAAGCAAAAAGAAATGGCAGCGATGGAGAAAGCCAAGGGGGATAGACATTGATTTTAAAAAAGAGGATGGCCTAGTTCCAGGCACTGGATACAGGACAAACAAAAAAGTCAGGTTCGTGCACCCAAGCGGTTTCAGGGAAAAGCTTGTGAGGAACGTTCAGGAGATTGAAGCTTTGGAGGAGAAAAAGAACAGGGTTGCAGCTAGAATAGCAGCAGCTGTTGGAAGAAAAAAAAGACAGGAAATGCTTAAGAAGGCAGATGAGATCGGTGTTTTTGTTTTAAACAGGTGAATTGGAAAATGAAAGCAGACAAGGTTCGAAGGATGGCAGCCCAGGTTCTGAAGGCAGCCAACAAGGATGTTTGGTTTGACGGCAAGGAAATTGAAAAAATCCAGAGCGTTATGACAAAGGAAGACGTAAGAGACCTGATTAAGGAAGGAGTCATCAAAAAGAGAAAGAAGCAAAGCCAAAGCAGGGGCAGGGCCAAGCTGTTGAAGGAGAAGAAGAAAAAGGGGAGGAAAAAAGGCAGGGGAAAAAGAAGGGGAAAAAGAAAAGCAAGAGAAGAGGGAAAAAAGCAGTGGGAGAAGAATGTAAGGGGCCAAAGGAAAATTCTTAAGGAACTTAAAGAGAAACAGCCAGAGGCTGTTAAAAAAATCGGTTACAGGAAGCTTTACAAGAGAATAAAGGGGGGCTTCTTCAAGGGAAAGGATTATTTGAAAGCAAGCGTTGAGGGCAGGAAACGGTGATAAAGGAATGGCACACAAAAGCACTTTCAAGGTTCAGTTCAGAAGAAGGAGAGAGGGAAAAACCAACTACAAGAAGCGGTTGGCCTTGATAACCAGCGGATTGCCCAGGCTTGTGGTAAGGAAATCAAACAGGTACATAATTGCGCAAGTAATAGAATTCACACCCAGGGGAGACAAAACAATTGTTCATGTAAACAGCAAGCAGCTGGAGAAATTTGGTTGGAGTGCCAGCAAAAAGAACCTTCCGGGGGCATATTTAACAGGCCTGCTTGCAGGGGTAAACGCTGGGCAAAAGAACATTGAGGAAGCAATCTTGGATATCGGCAACAGCACGCCAGTGCATGGCTCGTTTTGGTCAGCTGTCTTAAAGGGAGCATTGGACTCCGGCCTGAAAGTAAGCGCTGGCAAGGAGGCAATGCCGACAGAGGAAAGAACAGAGGGAAAACACATTGAGCAGTTTGCTGCCAAGCTTGGTGAAAAGAGCTATTATGGGAAATTCACAGGGTATGCCAAGAAAAAGGTTGATGCAAAGAATCTGAGTAAGCTGTTTAACAGTGTAAAGGAAAAGATTCTGAAACAAAAAAAGAACAGGGGGCAAGGAAAAAATGCCTGAAGAAAGAAAACCAGGGGAAGATAAAGAACCAGAGCCGATAGTTCAGCTTAGTGAAAAGGAAAGGGCTTTGGCAGATTGGGTTCCGAAAACAGAGCTTGGCAAAAAGGTTTTGGCTGGCGAAATAACAGACATAAATCAGATATTTGACAAAAACATAAGCATACTGGAGCCAGCGATTGTTGATAAGCTACTGGAGCTTGAGGAAAAAATTGTTGACGTGAAAAAGACAACAAGGGTTGTTGCGGCAGGAAGACAGTTCTCGTTCAGAGTCGCTGTCTTGG
>JAFCFG010000129.1 GCA_017608725.1 Candidatus Iainarchaeum sp. | reverse complement strand
CTACTATATTTTAGGGAGCTTCCTTCTTTTTAATTATTTTCACTTTGCTTGGAGTTATCAAAACCCTGTCATGGCTTATTCTTGCGATGTCCCCGTCTATTTCGTCTATCCCGTCCTTTATTTTGGTAATTATTTCCTTCAGCTTTATTGCATTTCTCTTGCCTAAATCCCCTATATTGAGCAAAACTATGTTGCCACTCTTTGCCTCGCTTATTACAGTTTCGCCATCAGTGTCTGTTGCAAGCGTAAAGGGCTTAACAAAGGCATCAGCGTCCTCGTACAGGGTTGCATCGTCTGTATCCAGGGTATTGAGAAACTCCTCTATGTCAATTCCCTCTTGTTTCTTCATTACTTTCTCCAAAAAAGCCATTGGCTCTTACACCCCCTAAATTCCGTTATAATAATCCCCCTACAAACATTTTTTTAAATAGTACACTGCGAAAAACCTACATAACAATTCCCCTCTCCAAGAGGTATGGAAACCAAAGTTGTAGCTGTCAAGAAGTTCACTTTTGAAATTAAAAGTTTTTTTTAATTGAAAGGGTGTTATTATTATGCTCCGTTTTTTTGAATAGTTTTTTTGGGAACCCACTTGATTCATTAACAGGGGTTTGGGTTTTGATGCAGCAGATGGAGCAGAACTTTGAATTTTTTAATTCATTGCTTGAGGTTGGGTTTTGATGCAGCAGATGGAGCAGAACTTTGAATTTTTTAATTCATTGCTTGAGGTTGGGTTTTGATGCAGCAGATGGAGCAGAACATTTTCCAAAAATACCTTGAAGGTAAAAGCGTTTTCTTGGACAGAAGCATAATCACGCCGCACTACCTGCCTTCCAGCCTGCCCTTCAGGGAAAAGCAGATCGAACAAATCTCCTCGGCTCTTGCATCAACACTGCAATGCAAAAAAGCAAACAACCTGTTTATTTACGGCAAGGTCGGCACCGGAAAAACCGTTACAGTGAAACACGTTCTGCAGCAATTGCAGGAATTCGTTGAAGAAAAGCAGGCACCAGTTAACTTTGCTTACGTCAACTGCAGGAACTACAACACAAAGTACAAGGTTTTCCTCAAAGCATTGGGAAAGTTCTACCCAAAGGAGGACTTTTTGGGCTACAGCGCTGCGTTTGTTTATGAAAAACTGCTGCAATACGCTGAAAAGGGGCAGCATCTGATAATTGTCTTGGACGAAATTGATAAGGTCAGGGATTTAGATGAGCTTGTTTACTCTCTTACAAGGGCAAACGATGAATTGGGGCAGGGCAGCATTGCCTTGTTTGGCATAAGCAACAACCTTTTCTTCAAGGACAGGCTGGATGCAAGAACCAAGAGCACCTTGCTTGAACAGGAAATGGTCTTCCCGCCCTACAATGCCGCTGAACTAAAGGCAATCCTGCAGGAGAGGGTTGCAAACGCCTTTAAGCCGGGTGTTGTAAGTGCTTCTGCAATAAACCTTGCTTCTGCTCTTGCGGCTCAGGAATCCGGTGATGCAAGAACAGCCATAATGCTAATGCTTAGGGCAGGAGAGGAAGCAGACAAGCTGCAGCTTGACCAAATAAGTGATGTTCTTGTAAGAAAAGCAAAGGCAAGCGTTGAGGAAGAGGTAATTCTCAACATGGTTTCAACCCTGCCAAAGCAACAGCAGCTCGTGCTTTACGCTGTTTCCCTGCTTACAATTCAGGGCAAAGGCTTGCAGCGATTAACTGCAGCAGGCAAGAGCGAGGAAGGAGTATTCTTCAGTGGAGACATCTACAGCGAGTACAAAAGGATTGCTCTTTCCCTTGGCGAATCCATTGTCAGCAGCAGGTGGTTCAGAGAGTACATCAACGAGCTTGATACCTATGGCCTTCTCCTTACAACAGCTTCGGGAAAGGGTGTCAGAGGAACAACAACCCTCATAAAGCTTGGCTTTGAAGCAAAAAAGCTTAGGCCAATCCTTGAAAAGGAACTGATGGGCGAGTAAAAACTTATCCTTAAATATAATAGCAACTAATTCTTCTGTATGAAGCAAAAGGGCGGAGCCATACTTATTGGCATGTCGCATACTGGTAAAGAGAATGTAGACAGAGTGATTCAAGCACTTATAGGGAACGGCATTAAGAGAGGTGACTTAGTTGCAGTTGAAAAAAGCCCAGACGATCTTAAAAGATTGAAAAAGGAAATAGAAGAAGGGCGAGTTTCAGAGTTAATTAAACTTTTTACTCGCGGCATTAGGTCTGTTGAAGAACAGATAAAATCATGTAAGAGTAGTGACGAGTTGAAGCGATTGCAGCCTTTAAAGGATGAATTAAAATCTGCTTTAAATGACAAAATTTTTGAGTACAAATTTTATAATTTCCTTTTTTCAAAGGGCTGTAAAATACTAACGCTTGATTCTAATGCAAAGCTAAAGAAAATGCAATCTATGAACGCCTATAGCTGGAAAGAAAAGTTAGCGGAAACACCAATTAAAGTTTCAAGGAAGCAAAAATTAATTGGCAGTTTTCTTACAGTGCCAATTAGAGAGGCCTATTTCAGAAAGCGTTTGCAAGGCACGGTACCAAAATTTGTAGTGGTTGGTGTAGGTCACTTATCCGCAGTTAAAAGAATGTTGCCTTATGAAAAAGCACTGGATCTTTCAGATGCTAATTTGGCTAAAAGAGCTACAAGAAGGATTAAAGCTGATTTCATAAGAACCCAATATAAAGCAATAAAGATATGGAAAAAAGCAAAGAGAAGGGTTGCACCGAGAAGGAAGCCTTAAACATATTCCGCCAGCTTTTTTTGCTCTGGCTTCTCGTTCTGGAAAATGCTGTCAATTTCCTCCCTTATCAGCTCTATTCTCTGCCTCAAATAATCGCTTAATTCGTGTTCTTCTGCAAGGCTTGTTGCAATTTTCAAGTATTTGCGAACGCTGCCCTCTGCAATGGTCAGAATAAGGTTTCCTTTCCCGCACTTTGGGCATTTTCCATCCAATGGGGGCCTTCTTACCTTGTGGTTGCAGCCTGTGCACCTAAACTGCTGCCTGCTGAATGACCTTGTATTGCCAATAATATCAGGCAACAGGTGCGAAACCATCACCATCTCCAGTGCATCCTTTGCATCGCATGCCGCAATCTTTTTCTGAATCCTTGCCTGGCTTCTTAGCTTTTCCTCCATTGTTTTCAGTGTAACATACCTGCTTGTTTTTGGCCCGGAATCAAAAATGCCTGTGCTGTGCGTGAACCCAAACTTGTTGTATTGGCTTTCCTTTCCCAAACTGCCCCCA
>JAFCFG010000128.1 GCA_017608725.1 Candidatus Iainarchaeum sp. | reverse complement strand
TGCTGCCAACACATTTTATGTTTTTCTGTGTTTATAAATATCTGCGTTTTTCGGTGTTTAACAATGCAAACAAGCAGGGAAGATATCCTAAAACTGGCTAAGAGAAAGAAAAAGAGCCACAAAGGGCAAAATGGCCTTGTTTTGATTGTTGCAGGCGGCAAGCTATACCATGGTGCAGCCATTTTCTCAGGGGTCACTGCAAGCAAAATCGTTGACCTGGTTTACTTTGCAACAGCAGAGCGAAATATTCAAACCATAAAAAATGCCTCGCCAGAATTTATTGTATTCAAATTCAACCACATAAAAACAGTGCTGCCAGGCATTGACTCAATTCTAATCGGGCCAGGACTTGAGCAAACCCAGAGAATGAGGGACAGGCTGCACAACCTGATTGTAAAGAACAGGGGCAAGAAGATTGTAGTGGACGCAACTGCCTTGCGCCTAATTGACCCAAGATGGCTTCACAAAAACTGTGTTGTAACACCGCACCCTGATGAATTCAAGCAGTTGTTCAAAATGCCTGCAAACAAACTAAACGCGCTAAAGGCAGCAAAGCAATTCAACTGCATGGTTGTCCTAAAAGGGCACATTGATTACATCAGCGACGGAGAACAGGTAGTTGAAAACAGAACGGGCAATGCAGGAATGACAACCGGTGGAACAGGAGACATCCTCGCTGGTCTAATAGTCGGCTTTGCTGCAAGAAACCCACTGTTTCTGTCAGCAAAAGCCGCTTGCTACTTGAATGGCTATGCCGCTGATTTATTGCAGAAGGAGAAGGGCAGCATGTGGAATGCCCAAGACCTGATGAACAAACTGCCAGAGGCAAAAAAAAAGCTGGAGAAAAGCTAACTCGCTTACAAACTGCCAGAGGCAAAAAAAGCTGGAGAAAAGCTAACTCGCTTCTTCCCCGGGAACAATTCAAGAATGCTTTTTCTCATCTGCCATGCTTATTCACTTGCCTTTACTGTAATTTTTTCTCCTTGCTTTACCTGCAGCAGCTTCTCCTTATCAGCTTCCAAATTCAACAGCTTGCCAATAATGTTGCAGGCGCTGTACGGAACTGGCTTTTCCCCCATACTCATCGGCGTTCTGCCAAAGAAAATTGCAATAGCGGATCCCTCCAACCAAAAAGCAACGTCCCCTGCATTCACGTCAGTTGTTGCGTTCTCTGCCCTGGAGCCAAATTCAACAGAGAAGTAGATTTCTTCCCCCCAAATTTGCGCTTCTGCTGCAATTGGCAGGTTCTGAACCACTTTTCCAAAGGTTTCAGGACTCTTTTCATCGCTCAGCTCTGCCTCAAACGGAAAGCCAGCTGTTTCAATCAACACCCTTTGCTTCATTTCTTATTTAGGGATTGAAAAATCTTTTAAATTGCCGTCCGACAACAATTTTTTATGTAGCAGTCTGGTGGAGAAAGTTATTTAAAAACAAAAGCACAAATAATCTACGTGTTGGGAGTTAAGGAGGCGAGCTAAATCTCTTCGGGGATTCCCTGGCTTGCCTCATTATTATTGTCTGTTTCTTCAGGGTGTTGAATACCTTTAAACTTAATGCCTTAAATTGCCTTCAGATGCGGAGATATTCAACAGTCTTTCTTGCCCGGTTTTAAGTTTTTAAACACTGCTGCACTTAATTATTCTGCAGTGCCAGCGTGGCGGAGTGGTCAAACGCACCCGCCTTGAGAACACCTTTTCTTTTTAGAAAAAAGAAAAGCTGTACCAAAAGAAAAAGGGCAATTGCTTCGCAATTGCACTTCAAGAGAGCGGGAGTCCGAAAGGGCACGCAGGTTCGAATCCTGTCGCTGGCGAACACTTAATATTTTTTGCAGGGGTGGCTGAGTGGTTTAAAGCGCCAGCTTGGAGAGGCCTTTTCTTTTCAAAGGGGAGAAAAGCTCTGCTTCCAAACAGCTGGTGGCCTTCGGGCCTCGCGAGTTCGAATCTCGTCCCCTGCGCTATGCTTTCAAAAAAGCCCTGTCTGGAGGTTCCACAAACATGTAATTGCTTTTTTCAGAATCTCCCCTGGTTGCTCCTTTTTAAGCTTATCCCCTTATGAGATATCTAATGCTCTTTTTTTGGGCAGGATTAATAAATCAAAAAAAGGTGAAAAAAACAATATGGGTGAAGACCAATACGGCAGGAAACTGTTCAAGGTAACTTGTTCTGACTGCGGTCAGGAAACAGAAGTGCCATTTAAGCCAGATGGTTCAAGACCAGTTTACTGCCGAGAGTGCTATCAAAAGCACAAGAAGCCTTCAAGAGGCGGCTTTGGCGGAAGAAACAGAGACTACTAATTCTCAACAATTAGTTTTTCAAATTCTTCAAAAATTTTTTTCTTTTTCTAAATTTTTTGCACCCCAAGCGTCAGCTAAAGTCCCATTTCCCCTCTGTTGGCGGCTCTTCTGCTGGTTCCTCAGCTGGGCCTGGTTCTAGCCCTGGTTCAGGAGTGGCTGCTCTACGCATGGGTGAAATAAAAATAGAGTGCCTTTTTTAACTGTTTTCTTAAAGCAATTTAGTTATGCAAAAATTGATTTTAGCATTTGTTATGGTTATTTTGCTCAGTGGTTGTGTGCAGCCACCTGTGAAAAGGGGAGGTGCTAATGTGAAAGCTGAAGAGGTTGAAGCAGGGGACAGTATTGCAGTTGAATACAGGGGCACGTTGGAGGACGGAACCCAGTTTGACTCAAGTGAGGGCAGGGGCCCGCTTGAATTTGTTGCCGGCTCTGGCCAGATGATTAAGGGCTTTGACAATGCTGTTATTGGAATGGCATTAAACCAGGAAAAGACAGTTACAATCCCAGCAAAAGACGCATATGGTGAATACGATAAAACCAAGTTGGTTGAGCTCCCAAAAAGCCAGTTTGCAGATGCTGACAAATTGGTTGAGGGCCTGCCAGTTCACACCTCGGAGGGCATAAGTGGCACAATTGAGAAAATAAAGGAGAACACTATTGTAGTGAATTTTAACCACCCTTTGGCTGGAAAAAGCCTGACATTTTGGATAAAGGTAGTGAAGATAGAGAAAGCTTAATTGCAACCGCGGGAGTCCGATAGTGGTCAATTCGGCAAGGTTGAGGCCGCCATTTCCCTCAAGGAATTGGTGTCAGTAGCCTTGTGGCTTAGTGCCTTCGGGGGTTCGAATCCTCCCTCCCGCATAGGGCTTTGAAGAAGCCCTGTTTTGAGGATTTGAGGCGGACGATCACGCCTATGTAATGGCGTTTTGAATCCTCCCTCCCGCATAGGGCTTTGAAG
>JAFCFG010000127.1 GCA_017608725.1 Candidatus Iainarchaeum sp. | reverse complement strand
CCCTTGTTGCCCTTGCATGCGGGTCCTGGTCAAGGCCAATCCCTGTAATGCTCGGCATCCTTCCGCTGTATGCAGCAAGCTGGCCATGCAGGATATCAGCGTACTGCAGCAAGTTTGCTGAAACCTTTCCCAAATCAAGGTGCCCGTAGATTGCTTCAAAGGTTTTTGCAGTTATCTTCTTTCCAAGCTCGAATGCAAAACTGTAGTATTCCTTCTCCCTGTTGCTCTGAACATAAATGTCTTTCTCCCCAAGGCCAAGGGCAATTGCATCTGCTGCGTTTTGGACTGCTATTTCCTTTGCTTCTGCCAGAGTTTTTATCTTTGGCCTGCTTGCGTATGCATCCAAGTCACAGACGCAGAAGTAGTTTGCTGCCCCCTGTTTTTTGAAGAATTTGAATAGGTCAATGTCAACCTTGTGGCCCAGATGATATGGGCCTGATGAGGCAATGCCAGTGATGTTGATGAATTTTTTCCTTTGCTTGATTCTTTGCAGGACTTTTTCAAAGCCCCTGTGGGCAATTACAATGTTTCTTTGGAAGAAGCGATGCTTCAGCTGCTTCCTCATGCCAGGGGGGAACTTGCTTAAGCCAAATTCTTTGAAGACGTGCTGGTAATTGCTTATTATTTGGCTTCCCCAGGGGTCTATTTTTGGCATTTTTCAATCACAGGGTTTTGGTTTTAAATGTTTCATATATTGTATTGTTTAATCATATAAATTTGTTTCTAGGTGGAAAAAAATGTGCATTTTGCTTGAGAACAAGGTCATTGTGGAGAAGAAGAAGCTGCAGAGCCAACTGCAGCAAAGGGGCTTTGGTGAGCGGACAGCACATGAGTTTGTTCTTGATTTGAAGGAAGCGCTTTACTTGCTTGGCAAGAAGAAGATAACTGTCAAGGATAAAAAGGGAAAGAAGTTGAGCAAGAAGGCCTTGCTTGAGCATGCTGCAAAGAAGGAGAAGAACTTTTACACTAAATTCCTTGTTTTCAGGGATTTGAGGGACAGGGGCTTCTGCGTTAAAACAGGCTTCAAATTTGGCTTTGATTTCAGGGTTTATCCTCGTGGTAAAAAGCCAGGGCAGGCCCATACGCAATGGGTTATTCACGTTGCAACTCAGGGCGAGAGAATTGGGATGCCTGGTCTGAGCAGAATGGTCAGGCTGGCTGGAAACATTAGAACATTGATGCTGATTGCAATAGTTGACTCAGAGAACGATATAAACTACTACTCTGTTGACAGGATTACGCCGTAAAGCCTGTTTCTGTTTTAGATTCTAATAGTTTTAAGAAAAATAGTTCTGGGGACTTTAAGAAAAATAGTTCTGGGGACTTTAAGAAAAATAGTTCTGGGAAAGGAAGCAAGATGCTTCCAACCCAAAAAAATGAAAAAAAGCTAATCCTACAAATCTGCTGCCCTAACTGTCTTTCTTCCGTTTGCCTTGCACCTTGCAATTGCCTTTGTGACCAAGTTCTGGACTTCGGCACTCAAGCCCGGTACAAAGTCTCCGCCTGTATTGCAGCCTCCTGCTTTCACTGCCTCTTTTACCTTGCTTCCTACAACTAATACATCAGCCATTAAAATGCCTCCTTTTGCCTTTATAGCTTATTTTAAAGCAATTTTAATATTAAACCGTGAGAAAACTTATTTAAATGCATATGTTGCAAAATGCCTTAAAAAGCCCCAATTCCTGCAAAAAAACAGGGAATTGAATAATTAACTTTAAATACCTGAACGCCTTAATTAATTAAATCGGTGAACAGGGTTTGAGGGGCAAACTAGAGTACAAGGTGCTGGCAGCAACCTATTTCATCATAACCTTTATACTGATTGGCATGGCAATTGTTGCACTAGTCCAAGGGTTCCTCAGCCAAATAGCAGGATTAATGATGCCGGCACTTGGCTTCTACGCAGCAGCCCCAATCCTTGTAATGGGAAGCTATCTAACCTTCAGCAAGGGCTACTACAAGCTAAGGGTTCTTTCAATGGCAAGGGCATAAACGCATTCTTAGTGATTCTGAAAAGAAAAAGCCCTCTCACCTAACAGAAAGGGTTTAATAGCCAATTACCCATAATTATAGTGCTCCAGCTTTGGGAGGAGAACATAACCGAATTTGGGGGCAAGAAAATGCTGTTGTTTGCAACAGGAAACAAGCACAAGGCCCAGGAGATAGGGGCAATCCTCTCAGAGTACGGCATTGAATTAGAGCAAAGCAAAATGGAGCTGCAGGAAATAAGCTCAAAGGATGCCAGGGATATTGCCCTGTTCAAGGCAAAACAGGCCTTTGATGAATTAAGGCAGCCTTTGATAGCAGAGGACACCGGATTCTACTTCAAGGCATTCAGGGATTTTCCCGGAACAATGCCCAAAAGGGTTTTTGAAGCCATTGGATATGAAGGCCTGCTTAAATTGTTAGAGGGCAAGAAAAGAGGGGCCTATGCGGTCTGCACAATCTGCTTTATGGAGGACTTCCAGACATATGAATTCTTTGAAGGCAGGCTGGAAGGGAGAATAACTGAAAGGGTGATAAAGCCAAAGGCTGATGTAATGCCATATGAAAGGATCTTTATTCCAAAAGGATATGAAAAAGCACTGGTTGAAATGAGCAGAAAGGAAAAGAACAGCATCTCCCACAGGGCAGTTGCAGCAAGAAAGCTGGGGGAATGGATCAAGGAGAAAGCACTGCACGATTTGGTTAAGACAATATAGTAATTCACTCCCGTTTGTGGAGCCGGCTGTGGCCCTTCAACTCAACAAAAGCCATAGTAATATTACGCTGCCCCGGAATAAAAACCTTGCCAAGCAAGAAGTTCACTGCTTAACCGGATAAAAGAAAAGATTTAAATATTCTCATTTGCGTATAATTGTTATGGCACAGCTGTTTGACTCTGATTCAAGGTATCTGTTCTACGGCATTGTTCTGGTAGTGCTCAGCGTGGTTTTTCTGTTGAGCAGCCTGAGTGTTTTCAAGTCAGGCTACCACGTTGTGGGAGAGCAAGCCGACTTCCTTATAGCGTTTTTCTTGATTGTGGTTGGTTGTGCGATGATATTCAGCGCAGCAGGCAAGCCAGGAAAGCCATCCTACACAGTAAAGCTGAAGGAAGCAACCACAGGGCCATAAACTTCACTCATTACCTCCGTTATTGGAATTTTTTCTTAGGACTCAAATTTTCTCGGCTTAAACCTTTACACAGCTAATTCTGGCTTTTTGGTATAAAGGATTTAATGCCTCCAAAATTTGCAAAGACGTCCACGAGAAAATTCATTAAATCGGAGGTGATACAAAATGAGTTTTTCAAAAGTACCGGAACAGTACTCTTACAAAGAGGTTTTAAAGAGCA
>JAFCFG010000126.1 GCA_017608725.1 Candidatus Iainarchaeum sp. | reverse complement strand
GTACTTTTTGTTGGTCATCTTCATCTTTTTGTTGAACATTAAGTCCAATGCCTTAACCTGCCTCTCATTCATGCCAAGCTCTCTCAAGTCTAGTTCGTTGCTTGGTTGCACCAAGTCAAGGATTTTGTCTTTTGGGCCGAAGAATGTTACAGTGAAGAATGCTTTGTTTGCTTCGAATCTGGGCTTGCTCAAGCCGTGCATTATCATTTCCTCATGCATTCGCTTCAGGCCTGAGCCTGCCCTTTCAACATAGCCTATTTTTTTGAACAGCTTGAAGATTGTGAAGTTTCGGGGATTGCTCTTTCCCTGAATGTCCTTTAAAGTAAGGTTGTTGGGGATGCCGCCAGGGGAAATTATTTCAACTCTGTCATCAAAAACATGAATCGAAACGTTGTTCTTCAACAGGTAATCGCGATGGCAAACAGCGTTAACAATTGCTTCCTTAATGGCTTTGTAGGGATATTCCTCTATGTTGATTCTCTTGAAGCCGTCAAACTTGTAGGCCAACCGGGTGTGCTTCTTGACAAAAGCCTCGGCCTGGTCAACAAGCGAAGCCAGGTCTCCTTCCAGTTGCTTGTTGTCAACAATCACGCTTCTGGTGTTTCCCTGATAGCGAAAGCACTCGATAAAGGAATGTTTTACAAAATCTTGTGGCTGCTTTGCGAAAAACAGCACGCCTGCATAGTTTATAACAAACACGCTGTCAACAACGCTGCCGCACCCTAAGTCGTACAAGGCCTGTTCTGGAACAGAATCCAGGCCCAACTTGCCTTTTGCAAGGAATCTGCTGAACTTTGCCTCGTCAAAGCTAAATGAAAAATCAAAGTCTCTAACGAGCCTTTCGTCAAAGCCTTTCATAGAAACAATCCCTTCCTTGGCAAAATAAAATAGTTTGGTTACCTTTTGTCCGTACCACTGGTAACACCAAGCTTAAAAACAACGAAAATAGGTTTCCTTTTGGTGGGAGGATGAATGTTACTGCCAAGTGCATTGTCTCCGGCAAATATGGCTTTGATTTGGTCAACAGCAATCGCTTTGCAATACTTGAGATTAAAGCAAAAAATGGAGACCTGATAAAAGTCAACAAAGTCAACGGAATAAATTACAATGAGTTGTGGGATGCAGTTGAGTACCCAAGGCACGAAGAACACCCAATTGTAGATGACAAAAACAAAGTCGTTGTTGTTGGTGGAGAAGAGAAGGAAAGCAAAAGGACAATCTGCGTGATTGGAAAATAGAGGGCTTTGTTTCTTTTAACGCGCTTGTGCCAGAACCGGGCTCTTGTAGTGCATGTCCTGTACGGCTATTGTGGCCGGCACGTGTTCTTTTTTGAGCGGCAGCATCACTTTGATTATTATTGTTCCCTTTCTGGTTGTGAACGAGAAAACAGCGTTCTCCATTTTTTCCAAATCTTTTTTTGTGATTTTTTTGTTTGTGAGTTCGCTGAGGTAGTTTGATGCTCCGAATATTTCTAGGCCTACAACGCTGCCTTTTTTCTCCAGGTCAACTATGAGGTCGCCGAATTCAATGCTTCCTGACGACTTCTTGTTTTCGTTGTAGATGTATAGAAGGTCTTCTTCTACATCGTAGTCTATTTTGAATTTACTTGACATGCCTCTCCACCTTTTTCTGCCAAACCAGCCTCTGTTTTATTACAGTCTTTATAACTATTCTTTGCTGTGAATGGTTTATAACTATAACATATATGTAAGCTATTCTTTTAGAAGGAACAAACCACAATTTATACTTTTCGTCGCCCTTTTCAGCAGGCAATTTTTCAACGAGTTTAAGTGAATCAGGCCGCCTGACATGACTAATGACAAGCTCTTTCGCAACCTGCCTCTGCAACAGCCTTAACTCAGCATGTTTTGTGAAAACAAGCCCATAGCTTCCAAGCCCACGCAATTTTTCAGCAAAACTATTGCCATTCATCAGAAAAACACTCATGAAGCAAACAATTCTTTAGCTTTTCTCACTATTCTTCACCCAGCTTTCCATGAACCTGTTGAACTGCTGTAAGTCAATTCCTTTTTCTTCAAGTTCTTTGAATCTTTCCAGGGTTGCTTGCATTAATTCCAAGCCTTTCTCCTCCCTTCTTTCAACAGGCTTCTGGAAGTTCAACGGGTTGCCGCAGCCGTTGCAGTACTTGCTTTGCCCGGAATTTTCAAACCCGCAGTATAGGCATTTCTTTGAACCCAAAACATTTTTTGCAAACTCGTCCTTTTCCTTGGACTTGCCGCTTTTAACCAGAATCTTTTTCTTCAACTGCTCAAAATTGTAGTGCGTGTAATTTGAAGGTATGTTGCTTGTAGGGCTCCAGCCGTACTTTAACCTCAGCTCTGTTTCATTATAGCCCTGCCTCGCAAAATCAGTTGCAGAGCTGTGCCTAAAGCCATGGGTCCAAACCCTCTTCTTGATTCCAGCCCTTTTCGCAATGTTAACAATGTTTGTCCGCAGCACCTCCCTATCCATCAGGTGGCCGCTGCTTCCAGTAATGTACCTTTTCATGCTTCTGCAAGGGAATGCAATCCAAACAAACCCCCTATGTTCTTTGAGGACGTTCCTTTCGTGCCCATCAAGCCAATTGAGCCACTCTGTCAAATAAGGGTAACTCCATTCAATTAGCACTTGCCTTTCCTTCCCCCCTTTCCCAACAACCTTGAAAGTGGCAAAGCCATCACCATGCTGAATATCCTGCCGGCGCATGCTCAATAGTTCCTTTGCCCTCATCCCTGTTTCAAATAAGACAGCAATCAATGCCTTGTCTCTCTCATTCCTCGCAACTTTAATCATCTCTAAAACTTCATCCCTTGACAGAACCTCTATAGGCCGCTTTCTCACCGAGTCAGAGCTGCAAATATTCTTTCTTTTAATCCACTTAACGGAATCAGGGAAAGCGTCGTCATCATCCAACCCATACAGCCATTTCCAAAAAGTCTTAAGAGAAGACATGAAAGACCACATGGTTCGAGGGCTGTACTCTGCTTCAGCCTTCCCAGTCCAGTTGTGCGGCAGCGGCTTCATTTCAACAAAAAACCTCTGCAAGTCCCTCTTCTTCAAATCTTTGAATTGCCTTTTCCTGAATTTTTCTGCCAACAGCAAAAGGATTCTCAGAGAGAAAATCATTGACCAAGGCTTGGTGCCAGTAACAGTCTTCTCGTTATAATAGTCCAGAATCAGCTTCCTATTGTGGCCAAGGATCTTTGCACTCCTGACTCTCTCCAGAAGCGCTTCAGCGTCTCTCTCCCCTTTTGATTTCTTATCCATAATAACACTATAGGCAAAAACCTATTTAAAGGTAACTATGTATTACCTATAGTTCCTATGAAGCTTACCTCATCATTGCCTATTCTATCGTATGGCGATGAT
>JAFCFG010000125.1 GCA_017608725.1 Candidatus Iainarchaeum sp. | reverse complement strand
TCTCCTTTGCTCCGGTTCCCTTATTCTGTAGGGGGAAAAGGTAATAAGCCTTGTCGCGGCCTCCTTAATGGTGTTAATAATTGTTTTCTCTGCCTTTGTTGGTCTTGGAACAGGCACGAAGTAGTAAAGCAATGGCTTTCCGGGAATTTGGTATATTTTTGTGCTGCCGTATGCGGCTATTTCCTTTTTTTCCGCTGCTTTCTCAATCTCTTCTTCAACAGCGCTTTTTTCCGTAACCGGTTTTTCCCTGCCGGGAGTTCCCTCTACTGTAGCCTTAATAGCTTCAATTCGCCTTTTTTCCTCTTCCTGTTTTTCTTCCTGCAATTGCCTGAAGCTTTTCTCCAGTTCTTCTCCCAGGGGCATCCCTTCCTTTGTCTCTGCCAGGGCCTTCTTTTCGGCCTTTACTTTTTTGATTAGGTCAGCTAAGTAGTCTTTCTGGGGCATGAGTTTATCCAATAGAAAATAGGCATTCTATTATATAAACTTTATTGGGGAGAATCGGGCAAGAGTCACTTTCTTTCGGCAATCTCTCTCAACAGCTTTTCAATGATGGCCTTCGCCTTAACCGCTCCAAGCACTTTGCCGCTTCTTTCCCTTACTGTAACGCTGCCCTGCTTTTCCTCTTTGTCTCCAACAACCAGAATATAGTTTGCCTTCTGCTTTTGCCATTCCCTGACTTTGTAGGAAACTGTTTCATTCCTTGAATCCAGTTCAACCCTCAGGCCAGCTTCCTGCATTTCCTTTGCCACTTTCTCCGCATATCCCAGATGCCTGTCTGCTATTGGAATCAATGCGACTTGCACTGGGCTAAGCCATAAAGGAAAAGCACCTGCGTAGTGTTCAATTAGTATTCCCAAGAACCTTTCCATTGAACCGTAGACCACCCTGTGCAGCATCACTGGCCTCTTTGGTTTATCGTCTTTGTCAATGTAATACAGGTCAAACTTTTCAGGCATGCTGAAATCCAGTTGAATGGTTGCACACTGCCAGCTTCTGCCCAAAGCATCCTTTATATGGAAATCAATCTTCGGGCCGTAGAACGCGCCGTCTCCTTCATTCACTTTGAATTTGATTTTCTTTTTCCGCAAAGCTGCCATTAATGCGTTCTCTGCCTTGTCCCAAACCTGCTTGCTGCCCATTGCCTTCAATGGCCTGGTGCTTAATTCGACTGAATAAGAAAAGCCAAATATCTTGTAGAAATAGTCAACCAACCCAATCACCTTTCCTATTTCCTCCTCCATCTGCTGTTCAATGCAGTAAATGTGTGCATCGTCCTGTGTAAACTTCCTGACCCTAAACAGGCCGTTCAGTACCCCGCTCTTTTCGTGCCTGTACACTGTTCCAAGCTCTGCCATCCTGATTGGCAGGTCCCTGTAGCTGTGTCTTTTCGTCTTGTATATGAGAATTCCCCCAGGGCAGTTCATTGGCTTTACTGCAAAGTCTTCATTGTCTATTTTGGTAAAGTACATGTTTTCCTTGTAGTGGTCCCAGTGGCCTGACTGCTCCCACAGCTCCTTTTTCAGAATCATTGGTGTGTTTACTTCAATGTAACCAGCCTTTCTGTGCTCTTCCCTCCAGAATTCAACCAGCCCATTCCAAATAGCCATTCCCTTTGGGTGGATGAAGACGCATCCAGGTGCTTCGCTGTGCATGCTAAACAAGTCAAGTTGCTTTCCCAGAACCAGGTGGTTCCTTCCCTCTGCTTCCTCTTTTTTATGCAGCCATTCTTTCAGCATTTTTTCGCTTGGAAAGGAAATCCCGTAGATTCTTTGCAGCATCTTGTTTTTCTCGTTGCCTCTCCAGTATGCTCCGGCAACCCTCAGCAATTTAACTGCCTTGATTGGTTCACTGCTTTCAAGGTGTGGCCCCTTGCACAAGTCAGTGAAATCCCCGTTTGTGTAGATTGAAACCTTTTCCCCAGGCAAATCCTTGACCAGTTCCAGTTTGTATTGCTGGTTTCCAAACAGCTTTACTGCTTCTTTTTTGCTTATCTCCCTTCTCCCAAATTTTTCTTTTTTCTTGATTATTTCCACCATTTTTTTCTCAATTCTCTGCAAGTCATCTGGTTTGAAAGGAGTTTTCACATCAAAGTCATAGTAGAAGCCTTCCTCTATTGGCGGTCCGATAGCAAACTTTGCACCTGGGTAAAGCTGCTTTACTGCTGCAGCCAGGACATGGCTGCTGCTGTGCCAGAACCTTTCCCTGTCAGCCTGATTATTCCAATTCAGTTTGGGCATATTGAAAAAATAACCCTGAATCGTTATTTAAAATTAATGGGCCCCTGTGGCCAAATTCAATTATCCTTCCCTGTAGGCCTTTACTATAACAGTATTGTATACCAAACCAAGCCACAGGGCAAAGAACACGCCAACTACAATCAGCGGATATGTAATAACTTCAAGGCCATTTCTTCCAGTTAAGAGCACCATCACCCTCATGCCGTTTATTGCTATTGTGATAACCCCAAATAGAAACAATACCGCCAGATTCCTCAAATATTTTGCCCTGCCAATGGAATAGCCTTTTGCAATACATTCAAAGAAGGAGTTTTCACCAAACACTACTGCCGGAATCCAGAGAAAAAGCAGGGGGCCGATCAAAAAGTTAACCAGAATAAAGGCAAGAAAGGCCATGCCCAGCATTCCAACAGCAGGCACTACTGCAGTTACGATTTCCTCCTTGTATGCCTCCATTGTCAGCATTATTGTTTCCTGGTTATTGCTCCTCATTGCCTCAAAAAGCTCTGGGGGCAAATTTGCAAATTGCCCAATTGAGAGAACAACTGCTGGCAGCAGGGTTATGAATGCGATTAGCAATATGATAATCACTTGAAGAAAATAGGTTGCCGTTAATTTCTTCCACTTCCCCAAAGCAAGCCTTAGGTTCCCTTCCATGGAAAAACCCTTTGTTTTCAGGTATTCGTCAATGCTCTTAATGTAGAAGCCCTCTGTCACAGCAAAGGCAACAAACAGCACTATTAGAAAAATTACCGCTGCTGTTATCAAGAGGAATGCTCCAACCGGAGCCAGGGAAACCAAAAACACCATACCTAAGAAGGCAAACGGTGCTGCCGCCACTACTGCTGCAAAGAAGGCAATAACCTGCAGAATAAAAACCACTATTGGAATCACAAAGTACTGCAGGTTAAAACTGGCCTTAATTGACTCAACAAGCAGGCCAATAGCGCTTGCTTGCCTGCCCAAACCAGCTGCTTTTATTGCAGGCATTTTCAATCCAACTATAAAAGGCAATTACTCAAATATATACCTTTCGCTTTCCCCGAGTTTGTCGCTTAAGTAAGCACGGTAAATGAGTTAATTGGGTTTTAAGCAGGAAATTATTGGAAAAACCAGATTTGTTGCCAAAATAGGTTTGAAAAGCAGAAATTTTTAAC
>JAFCFG010000124.1 GCA_017608725.1 Candidatus Iainarchaeum sp. | reverse complement strand
GCAAATCCTAAATCCACACCCCCTTTTTTACTCATCCAGCAGCCCTCCTGCCCCATATGTTTCCAATCTCAACAGCAGGTTTTGAAATCATTATGAATAATATCACAATTATCAACAATATTACAATTGCGAGAGTTGCAATAACTATCTCTTTAAAACCAAGCTCAAAAGCCCCTTTTCTCACGTAAATACTTGAGGAATTAGCCAAATAAATAATTTATAGTACATATGGAATGTTTAGTTGCGTTTCAGCTTGGCGCGAAAACACAGTGAAAAATATCATCACAATTATAAATATTGCGATTGCTAAAAGAATTAATCCAATTGCTGAGCTCCACTTTATGTCAAGGGTTGCCATTATCCAAACACCAATCCTGCTTGAACTGCCACTCTTGCAATGCCAGTGAAAATCGTAGTTACTGCAAAAGTCACTATCGCGTATATTGCCAAAGCAATTGGCAGCTGCTTTGAAAGCAAGTCAAACTTAAAAAGAGGGTCTCCCCCAAGCTCTATGTCCCCGTCAATTAGAGACAAGAGTATCACTATTTCAACAACATATATGCCTACAACTGGCTGGAAAATAAACAAAGGGATTGCCTTGCTTACTTGAAAAATTCCCAATATCCATGTTCCTGCACCAAGACCTCCAAGTCCTTGGGTTCCTTCTTGTGTAAGCATTGAAGTTACTTGCTCCCCAAGTATGTCAAGAATTATCAAAATCATAGCAGTCAGCCCGACAACAAGGCCTGAAATAACAGGCGCAAGAAACGACGACTGAAATTTCATGCTTGAAAGCGTCTCAGAAAGTATATCCTGCACTTTCTCGTCAATCCTATGAAGGTCTCTTAAATAATTGCTCATGTTCACGAGACTAACAGCTGCAACATCAAGACTTTTCTTAGAACTCATTATTGCAACTTTAAGAATGCTTTTAACAATTGCTGATGGATAAAATCTTATTGCACCTAATTTTGGATCAAATATTGCTGACTCAACATCCATGCCCAAATCATGAATGTTCTTTGATATTTCTCTAAACAATCTTGCAGTTGCTGACTCGCCCATAACATTTGCAACTTTTGTAAGCGCAATCTCTAGAGGATAGCCTTCGCTTATTCTATTTCCAAGCTGGAAAGTCGCATCAGCAAACTCGCGCTCTATTTCCTGCAGCTCTTTTCTTATTTTCATTCTTGAAGCAGCAAGCAGTCTGCCATACACTATAATTGCAGCTGCAGGCGACGCAACAATTAAAAGCGTTGCGTAAATGTCCTGCTCTTGCGGCTTTACAGACGCGTACATAGGCAGATAAAAAAACATAGGAAGCAAAAGAAGAAAGCCGACTATTGCTGCAGGAATCCAAGCAGAATACGCCCTTCTATACTTCCCCTTGCCAACAAAAAACTTACCAGGAGGAGGCACGTCAGGATGCATGCTTATATCAGGAATTGGAAAGCCTGCAGGTCTTTTTGCAAGAGAATATTTTGCAAATACATAAACACCTATTGGAAGAATCACATCATAAAGCACTATTAAAGCTGCAGGATTTATTATGTCGCTTAAGAAAGCGCCCATTATTGGAAACATGACAAGCCCAAGAACAGGCAGCATGATTCCCATCATGTAAAGCAAATTTATAGGCGTCCTTAGCGCATTAGCATATCTTACCATCTGTTCAAACGTGCCTTCTAAAGACAGCTCAAGCGCCTTGTCAAGCATTTTTATGCGCGCCTCTTCGCTTCCTTGATAAAGGCTTGCCTCTATCAAATGTATTGCATCCACAAATATTGGCGCTGTATCTTTCCAGCCAACTACATAATTGTCAAGCGCTTCTTTCATGCTCGCATACTTTCTTGACTGCACGTCCCAAAGCAGTTTCTTAAAATCATTGCCAAGCGCAGTCTCCAAATTATCAGCTACAAATTTCACTGCTGCCTCTAAATTGCTTGTTGTTCTCATAAATATAACCATGTACAAAATTGAAAGTATAAGCTCGCTTGAAGCCTTCGCGCGCCTTATCTCAAGCAATCTGTCAGGATAAGACTTCAAATATAAAAAAGCCCCAAATCCTGCAATAGATATTAATAGTCCTCCTGGACCAACAAACAAAAACGCAAAAACTCCAATCACTAAAAACAGCATTATTGAAAGAATCCCAAGCGAGTAAATATCCTCTGGCTCAACATCAAGCCCTAAAAGCCTTAACTTTACTTCAAGCTCTTCTTTCGTCTTTCTGTCAAGCGCAAACTTTATCCCAAAGCCTCTTGACCATTTCACAAGCTTTTCAAACCACTCCCCTCCCGCCTCTTTTTTCTCAAAAATCTTAAACTCTCTTGTTTTTATGCCTGCGCCAACAATCTCTTCTTCCTCTCGTTTTTTTGCAGACTCAAAATACTTTTCCCTAAGCTCTTTTTCTATTTGCGCCCTTGTCTTTTTAGGCATTAGCTCATCTCCTTTCTAAGCTCCCTTATCCTTTGCTTAAGCCAGTCTTCATAAAGCCTTAAAACATCGCTTGATTCAGGATATCCAACTTCGCTAGTAAGCTTGCTAAATATCTTATGAAAAGCGTCATTTGCCTCAACAACAAAGTCTGCCTCATAAAGCTCGTCAATCCCAGTCTTCTCAGCATAATCAACTATCATCTTCTTCACCCTTGCCCTTAAATTAATGTTATCCCAAACAGCGTCCCAGTTCCCAGCCCATTCCTTAACTCTTCCAGCAACGCTTTTTAAGACCTCGCTTTCTCCGTCAAGCAGGCTTCTTGTAGGCACAAGCTCTCCTTTTTTTGAGTCATAAGTCATCAAAGTGACAAACCCGTGCTCTCTTAAAGGGTCTTCTTCCCAATCCTTTCTAATTTCTGTAATCTCAGTAAGCCTTCTTACCTCTCTTAATCCAGAAGGGTCCCTTAACTTGTTAGCTATCATTATTATATCGCTTGCCTTAAAGCTTGTTCTTGGCACGCCTAAGTCATTCACTACCCTGTCAAAAACGCCGTATGCGCTCTCTCCGTGTATGGTGCCTGCCACAACGTTTGCAAGCGCCCCTATTCTCATTGCCTCATACAATGCCTTTGCTTCTTCGCTCCTTATTTCTCCAACAATAAGGCTTGAGTCTCCAAGCCTTAAAGATGTCCTTATTCCGTCTGCAGCACTAAGCTCGCTTCTAGACCCTACAATAGCGCTCCTCACTTTCATTGAAACTACGTTGTATCCTATATTTCTCATGTAATTCACAGGAAGCTCTAATGTGTCTTCAATAGTGATTATCCTGTAGCGCCTCATTATCTCTATTAACAATGACTGCAAAACGCTTGTCTTTCCTGAGCCTCTGGTGCCTGCCACGAGCATCGTTCTTGCACCGTCAACTAAGAAGCTTAAAAGCCCTGCTGCAAGCGCAGGG
>JAFCFG010000123.1 GCA_017608725.1 Candidatus Iainarchaeum sp. | reverse complement strand
CGGGAATCGAACCCGGAGATCCCTTGCGGGAAACAGGCTTAGCAGGCCTGCGCCGTTCCATTGGGCCATCCCGGCACGATAATGCTTTTTCATTCAGGTTTAAAAATTTTCTCTCTCATTAGTTTATCCGAATACTGCAAAACTAAAATCTCTTCATGAAAAGATATTTAAAATCTCATCACATCTCAGTTGGATGAGAGGCACGAGGGAAAAGATTATTCTTGTATTGCTTTTTCTTTTGCTTTTGCTTACATTTTTCATGCTCCAGCCATTGCCAAGGAAAGCTACTGAGGAGAAAGAAAAGACAGTGATAATAAGCGGCACGAATGAAAAGCATGTTGTGAGAAGCGAAGAACCGGTTTTTTTGCTTGTTATCGGTGGCTCTCACAATACGGTCAGGATCGAGAAAGGCACAGTGGTGTTTCAGGTTATGATAAGCGGTAAGGATAACACACTTATAATCTCAAAAAGTTCTGAGGCTAGCATAAAAGACAACGGTATTGGAACAAAGATCGAGCGCTACTGAAGTTAGCGAATTATGTCTAGCCAACATACCTGATTACGAGTTTTGTGATCCATAATGCGATAATCCAGCCCATGGCAATGCCACCAAGCAAGATGGACCAGCTCCACAAGCCCAGCTTGACAACGCCAAAAAATATACCAAGAGGTGTGTAAATCACGATAAGCTGTAGTATAATACTCAGGGCTATGGCATAGAGAAGCCACCTATTGCTAAGCCAGGAAAGCTTCTCTTGATATCTTATAACTGCTATCCTTACAAACTCGTAAAGCACGAAGCCTGTGAAAAGCATAGTTCT
The DNA here is from genome assembly GCA_017608725.1 of Candidatus Iainarchaeum sp. Classification (GTDB taxonomy): domain Archaea; phylum Iainarchaeota; class Iainarchaeia; order Iainarchaeales; genus JAFGDB01. Next base: position 2,617 of record JAFCFG010000123.1, on the reverse strand, counting down.
TGCTACTTGCAAGCCATGAGTGAGTCCTATGAAAAATATGGCAAGTAACATGATAGTTTTTTTCATGCCTATGGCACCTATAAGCCACCCAAGCCTTTTGTTGATAATTCCCTCTTCTTTAGGTTTTGGCTTTCTCTGCATTGCATCCTTGCGTGGCGGGTCAACACCGAGTGCGAGAGCGGGAAAGCCGTCGGTAAGCAAGTTTATCCATAAAAGCTGGACCGCGGTTATCGGAAGATAACCTGCGAGCGAGGCAAAAAATACAGCAAAGACCTCTGCGAAGTTGCTCGTGAGCAGATAATTAACAAAATTTCTTATGTTTGCGAACATTGTCCTGCCTTGTCTTACAGCCTCCACAATTGTAGCAAAGTTATCGTCAAGCAATATCATATCGCTTGCTTCTCTTGCCACATCTGTACCACGCTGGCCCATAGCTATGCCAGCATCTGCCTGTGCTAGCGCAGGCGCATCATTTACGCCATCTCCAGTCATAGCAACAACATGAGCATTGGCCTGTAAGGCTTTCAATATTTTCAGTTTGTGATGAGGCGATACTCTTGCAAATATGTCTGTTTTTTCCACAAGCTCCCGTAGCTGTTTCTCATCCATGCTATCTAGGTGTGTCCCTTCTATCGCTCTTGTGCCAATACCAATCTGTTTTGCTATAGCTATAGCAGTCACGAGATTGTCACCTGTGACCATTATCACACGTATTCCTGCTTTCCTGCATATCTTTACAGCCCTTGCCACTTCTTTTCTTGGTGGGTCGATCATTGCCTGAAAGCCAAGGAAAACCATGTCGTGCTCTATCATCTTTTGATTTCGCTTTTCCAAGTAGGTCTTGCTTATATTTTTGAAAGCAAAGCCAAGAACACGCAAGGCCTGGCTTGCTAGCGCATTATTGAGCTTGAGTAGCTTTTGCTTTTTTTCCTTGCTTAACAGCTTTATTTTTCCATCCTCGTAGATATGGCTACATTTCTCGAGCAGAATCTCGGGTGCGCCTTTGCTATACGCTACAAGCTTTCCTTTCTTTTCCACCACAGTCGTCATCATCTTTCTCTCAGATGTGAATTCTATTTCGAGCACATGTTTGTAGCTTGGTCTTATGCCTGCTTTAGCAGCAGAAACAAGCAATGCTATCTCAGTCGGATCACCTATAGGATCTTTTTGCAGGACAGCGTTATTGCAGAGCGCACCAGCCTCGAGCAACGGCACAAGCTCTTTGGCCTGTATTTTTTTGCCTCTCCACAAGAATTCTCCAGCGAGTTCATAGCCTGTGCCTGTCACATCATAGAGCTTGTTGTTGAAATACACTTTCGTTACAGTCATGCGGTTTTCTGTCAGCGTTCCAGTCTTGTCTGTACATATGACATCCACACTACCAAGACTCTCGACAACAGAAAGCTTACGCACCAGCGCCTTGCGCTTAACCATAACCCGTGTGCCTAACGCAAGAGAGAGCGTAACAACAGCCGGCAAGCCTTCTGGGACAGCAGCAACAGCAAGGGCTATTGCAGTAAGGAAGATTGTGATCGGCTCCTCTGGATTTCTTATGAGCTGTACCATCGCTATAAAAATTATTATTCCAAGAATCACGAAGCCTATCTTTTTGCTAAGCAGAGCAAGCTCTTGCTCGAACGGCGTTTCCTTTTTCTCTTGCTGTGAAATTTCTCTTGCTATTTTCCCCATTTCTGTTTTCATGCCGGTAGCAACAACAACAGCTTTGGCTTGGCCCCGCACCACGGTGCAACCACTGTAGACCATATTCTTCCTCTCAGCCAATGGCGTTTTAGCTTTCAGCGTTGTTGCTTGTTTCCTCACAGGTGTGCTTTCTCCTGTTAGGCTCGATTCATCTATGGCAAGCTCTTGGGTTTCTAGCAAGCGTGCATCAGCTGGAACTATGCTACCTGCATAAAGCATGATAATATCGCCAGGAACAATCTTTTCAGCAGTTATCTTTTTCAGCTCTCCATTCCGGAGCACGATAGCATAAGGGCTAGCCAGCTTAGCCAACGCTTCTAATGATCTTTCTGCCTTGAATTCTTGTGTAAAACCAAAGATAGCGTTGGCTATAACTATAGCAAATATCAAAAGTGAATCATAAAGATGCTCGTGACGGCTAGGCATCAAACTTATGAAATATGAGATGAGGGCAGCAACAATTAGCATTATAACAAGCGGACTTTTGAATTGCTCGAGAAACAGCCTAACATAGCTTTTTTTCTTGAACTCTATCTTATTTTCCCCAAAACTTACAAGCCTCTTTTTTGCTTCTTCCTCGCTCAGCCCTTTTTCGCTGGTTTTCAATAATGCCAACACATCGGCTGGAGGAAGAGCATGCCATCTTTCTTCCCTAGCCTCTTTTTCCATTCCCTTATCATGAACAGGTGGTTAAAAAAATTATCGCATATCCTTGCCTTCCTTCGCTATTCTCTCAGCCCTTTTTATCATTTCCTTTTTGAGCCCGATAAAAACACCACCTTCCTTACCACCAACATAACTGTTTTCCCCTGGTTTTATAATCTCGTTAAGCTTCGCACATTCCACATCAATGTGTGCGATCCTTGCATTGCTCTTTCCTTTCAAATGCACGTACACATCAGCTTTGCAAAGAAAA
>JAFCFG010000122.1 GCA_017608725.1 Candidatus Iainarchaeum sp. | reverse complement strand
CGGGGTAGATTATAAAGCTGCATTCCCGCTTCAGTTAGCTTCTCAATCAATGGCCTTTTGCTCAAAAGGGCATCAGTGAAATCCTTTCCAAAAACCTGATAGAGATGTTCTATCTCTTTCTTAGTTGGAAGAGCAGCGCCTTTCTCCCCAAGAAGTTTTGATAACCCAACTTGGGCATTCACTTTCTCCCATTCCCCTAGCTTCTTGCTTTTCTTAATCATGTTGAAAAGTCGGTCAACAGCTTCTTGGTTGAAATTCTGTCGGATGCTCTCAAACTCAACTTTAGGCAATTCTCCCTTCAGCGCTCCCAGCTCTGCATAGAATCCCTTTTCACCAGCTATTTTCTCTCTTGCCCTGAGCAATCTAGCCAGTTTTTGCGCCCTTGCCTTGGTATAGATTTTCTCTTGAACGCCACGAAGCGGTCTTGCCTTTTTAAGAGCCTCAGATAGCTGTTTCACTAGGTCGTCATCAGATAAACTGCTAGGTGGTTTAATCGGCGGTTCTTTTGGCGGCTTGATTTTGATTTTCCCTTCAAGCCCTATTGTCTTCTTGCTCTTTGGCCTTACAGTAAAACCAATTCCAACCTCTGTTTCTGGCAATCCAAGCCTCTTGTTAATTAGCCTCTTTAGGTCGCTATGGTAAACGGGAGTATCGGCAGGACGCCCAAGCTCTCTATTTATCTTGGCCCAAAATTCGCGCTGGGCCTTGGGCCTTTTTATCCTCACAAGTTTGTCCTTTGCTGATGCTATAAAGTGCGTCTTGGCTAATCTCTTCGCCTGTTTTGAAGAAGCACCCACATTTTGATAGGCTTTTTTCAGTTTTTGAAATAAAGCACCTGTTCCCCCTAGTGCTCCTCCAACTGCTCCCCCCAAGGTTGCCCCGGCAACAGTTGTTTTGGCTACTTCAGATGGAGAAAACTTTTTGCCATACTGAACATCAAGACCATAAGTTAAACCCCCCAACGCTCCCCACTTAGCGCCACTTATAGCTCCCCTTTTAGCTGCCGTCTTCAAAGCAGTTTGTGTTGCCCATTTTCCGCCTCTCTTAAAAATCTGCTTGGCGGGAGCAGTAAATCCCATTGTGCCGACATCTACAAGGCTCTCTGTCAATGGGGCAGCTCCACTGAGTATTGGTGCAATTCTAACTTTGCGCCCCTCTCTTTTTGCTTCTCCCAGCTCTCGTCCAATCCGAGTAATACCAACCAAATAATTTCGCGGTATATTTATCAGACTCTCCGGGATAGCATATCCCAACTCAACAGCAACTCTGGGAATGGTTCCTCTAACTTGGGGGCGAGGTAAAGAAATTCGCGGCATAGTGGTTGTTTTCTCTATTGCCCTCTGGACGCCAGCAAGCCCGCGAGCTACTGGGGTTGACCAAAAACTTCTTCCTCCCTGATATTCTGGCCTAGTAAAATACTCTTTCAGGTGTTGAGCTGGAGTAAATCTGCCACCACGAAACCATCCCTCCGTATCTTGCAATGCTTGATCTTTCAGCTTCTTGAGCCGACTGATAAGTCCCCTGATTGTAGCCATTGTGGTTACCTCAACAAACCCCTAAGCCCCTCTTCCTCTCTTTTCCTGCGAAGAGCGTATGGATTGACAAACCAATCGGCAACACTTCCTCTTTCGCCAAGACCAGCTAGCCCTCTTAGCTGAGGAACGCTAATTTCTGTTGGTTGCCATTGTGCCAGTTGTGGATATTGTGCCTTAAGGTCGTCTATCTGTGCTAGGCGGTTAATCGCCCACTCCTGCATTGCCGCGTCCCACTGTTGCGCTTGTTGGTCAAGCGCACTAATCCTAGCTAATGCTTGATTGATAATCTCCTGTTCCTGAGCAGCAAGAGCAAGTCTTTCCTGCTGTGTTGCCGTTGCTTTTGCCTCTTCGATCGCTGCTTTCTTTTCTCTGAACCAGTCAGCTACCTTTGCTAGCTCTCCCGCCTTCCAAGTTTCAAGTTGAGCCTTCTGCTGATTAAAAGTATTGATAATATCTTGTTCTTTCAAATCAACCTCGCTCATTAGTTGCATCGCCTGTTTAGCAATGTCAGCAGACCCTTTCATTGCTGCTTTTGACAGAGCTGTGCCATAGGCTTGAGCAGCCGAGCTATCAGCGGCACCATAAGTGCCAAGATAAACACCACCAGCCTGGAGCATATTCCTCATCTGCTTGTAGAGGTCTCTGACCGATTCTGCCTTCATCTGGCGGATTCTCTGGCGATATGCTGGCAGCTTGGACAATGCTCCTTTTTTGGCTGTTTCAAGCTCGCCGAGCTGAGACTGATAAAGCGTTGCTAGCTCACCCTCCTTTTGCTGTTTCCAGTCGGGTAAATAGCCAGCCATCCTGTCTAAGAACTCATAGATCGGCTGATAGGCAGCACTAAACTGTTCCCTTGCCCGCTGAAGCGCTAGTTCCTCTGGAGACGGACCAGATGGCTCTCCGCCTCCTCCCTCCATAAACTCTCTCCAAAAACGACCAAAATCGGCACTGGCTACTTGTCTGGCAGTAACAGGATCATAGCCGCCTCTCTTTACCATTTCATTGACCAAGGCGTCCAAGTCATTACCACCAGCTTGTGTTCCTAGCACTTCCGGTTGTGGTTCTGGCTGTGCTGGCAATGGAGGAGCCCATGTTCCCCCAGAGCTTTCAGCAATTGTCGCTGCTGCTTGAGCCTTTTCAGGCGCTCCTTCTGCAGCATATACCGTTTTCGGCCCCACATCAAAATGAAAACTTTTCCATGCCCTCATTCCTTTAGCAATTGATTGGGGAGTAACCCCAGTAAAAGTAGTTGGCTTCCAACCGGCTAGTCTTTCAGATATTCCCAATTCTGGGAGCTTTAGAGATGTTCCTAAAACATCAACAACATTTCCAAGCCATTGACTTGCCATTTTTTACCTCCCTTTTGAATAACTATTAACTTCTGCGCACCTTTTTCCAATAAATTGCTGCAGCAACCTTTCTTCCTCTTTTTATCGAACCATATCGCTTTGCTGCCTTTCTAGCAATTTTCTCAAACATTCCTGTCTTATATCTCCTGCCCAATCTTCTGACAGCTGCTTTTCCTCTTGCTCCTTTTGGCTTTCTTTTCCCATATGCCTTATAAACTCCCCTTTTCTGCGCTAAAAGGCGTTTTCTATAAGTGGGTGACAGTCTAGTCCAGGGCTTACGCCTTTTGCCTTTCGGTCTAGGATCTTTGAATGCCACTTTCCCTCCTTCCTTAACCAATAAAAAAGTCCCACAGCAATAACCCAAGGGCATATTGCCGTCGGACTTCCTCGAAAGGGATTATCCCACTCTTTAACCAAGGATAACAGACAAAAAACGCCTTGTCAATACTCCAATTCAAATCTATTTTCCTTCAGCCTCATCTATTATCTTCGCCAGCTTGGTTATCAACGGCGTAATCGTCTGCTGCCACTCCTGACCAGACCACCTAGAACTGAACAGCACTCGGCTAATCAGCTTCAGCTCATCTGCGGTAAGTTCTATTTTCTTTT
>JAFCFG010000121.1 GCA_017608725.1 Candidatus Iainarchaeum sp. | reverse complement strand
CTTCATTGGACCACCTTTTTTGATAAAACTTTTGTCAAAAGTTTTTGGTACAAATATATTTTCTTCATTTGCAAGCCCTCCAGCATTTAGCATCATGTTCAGCATAATGCTTTTCCAAAGCGGTAAAAATGCCCTTCCCCTCAATTTTTCGCAAAAATTCCCTTCTCAGGGAATAAACCATCTTCTTTCCCTCTCTTTTCGCTTCAACAAACCGGCATTTCCTCAGCACTGCGAGAGAGTGGCTTACCTTGCTCTGTTCCTCACCCAATTCGCTTACAAGTTTGCCAACACTCTTTGGGTTTTTCCTCAACGATTGAATTATTTTTATCCTAAGGGGGTTGCCCAGTACCTCAAAGCAAAGATGAAAAGGGGTTGAATCAGATTTCATATGAAATATGTTTCATATAAGGTTTATAAATCTTTTGTTTTGCCCTCCCTTGCTGTTCAGAGACGGCCTTTTGTTCTTTATATTTCTCACTCAATTATTTCCTTGAGCCTGAGGCTCTTTGTTATGCCGTCATTTCCCCATAAGTAGGTGAAGTTTATTTCCTCTATCTTTCCGACCCAGACCTGCCTGTTTCCAGGATGCTCGTGCCCCTTTAATGTAAAAAGATGGTTGAATTCAACCAATGCCTTGTTTCCATCACATCTGATAAGCTTGAACACGTGTTCATTTGGTTTCTCCAATTCATCAAAGTGCTGGCCCTCTCCAACAACCACCTCTTGGGTGTTGACAGTAGTATTGAACGGCGGCTCCCACTTGTGTACAATGCTCTTTAAATTGAATATTGCCTTTGCCAAAAAAAGCACCTCTCAAATTGGGCTGTGTAAAAAATAAGCCCTAGCAGATTTAAATAGTTTTCTATTCGCCGCCACACCCGGCAGGTCTAGGCAAGAAGGCCATCTGCGCCTTTGGTTTGATAGCCTGGCTTCACATTAAAAATTGCTTTGATTGGCATTGCCATGGCTGCTGGTGCGGAGCCCGTTGCTCACTACGTTCGGAATGGACTGGCCTTGCTGATGTTCGTAAAGAAAAAGGGCAATTATTTAAAGCGGAACAGAGCTTAAATTTATCAATGGCAAAAATACGCACTACTGCAAAACAGCTCGGGAAAAAGCACTCTGAAGCCAGAAGAAGGCTGGCTAAATCACTTAAGGCCGTAAGGCGAAAAGATTTCGGGGGAGGAAGCCTTCCTTATAACAAGAGCAGGCATTTGCATGACGCGCCTTTCAAGGACCAGCTTAAAAGAGCGCTTGAGAGAAGGGTTTCTGCAAGCAGAAGGCAAATAAATGTTCTGGATAAAGGCGCAGGCACTGGGGCGATGGCTGCTGAAATAAAGGCATTCCAGCCAGACAAGATTAGGGTGACTGCTTTAACCCTTAGCAAAACACTTAGCGAAAGGAACAAAGAAAATATAGATGTTGTGAGGACGGTTGCAGGAATCAGGGCAAAACACCCTGTAAAATATGACTTAATTTATGACAGTTATGGCGAAGACTACTATTTAGGAAAATCTTTTGTGATGCAAAGCATCTTAAGATCAATCTCTCTCTTGAAAAAAGGCGGTGAGTTATTTACAGTAGTGCCTCTAATTTACACTGAAACCGAACATGCTTTGTCCTCTAATGAAGGAAAAGCCCTTGTAAGCCAGTTGAGGAGAAGAAAAAACATAACCGTAAAAGTCCAGAAATTACAAAAAAGATTTGAAAAGATAGAGTATGTGGACATGGTAATTCACGTTGTAAAGAAATAACCTGCCAAGTACCGGAACGCTGCTCTTTCAAAGCATTTTTAAACCACTTATTCTTCTATTTTACTGAAATGCAACTGCACCAGGTAATTAATGAGGCAGTGAACAACGTTGCTGCAATGGACAGAAACAGGAGAGGGCTTGCAGAAAAGCTCCTCCCATTGTGCAGCCAGGACTTGCTTAAGCCAAACAGCAGCGAATTTTTGGAAAAAAAATTGATTTTTAGTGTTGAAAAATCAGAATTAAACTGCAGTATTGCCGGCGTTGACTCTGGCTTCATTGGAAAAGACCTTCTTGCCCTGGACCTAATCCTGATTAGGTCAGTTGGAGTTGTATTCAACTACGAAAAGGGCAAGGTTGCAAAAGCAGATTACTACCCAAACATTTACTCTTTTCCAGAACCGAGGTTGAGCAGCAGCAGCCTTGAGTTTGACGAATTCCAGTGCAGCAAAAGCATTCAAAGGCTGCTGCAAGAGGTTTCAACAGCGAAAAGCCTGATTGAAAAATTTTCCCCGGAATTCTGTTTCCTTGATGGAAGCATTATCCCGCAGTATGCCGACAAGCCAAGGAAGGACAGCAAGGTGAAAGGCGTTTACCGCCAACTGCTGGGGGAATTCCAAGCGCTTTACTCAACGGCAGCAGACAACAACTGTGAACTAGTTGCATGCGTTGAAGACAGCAGGGGCTCGCGCTTCAGACAAATAATTCAAGAGCATTTGCTTTCAGAACAACAAGGCCTTGCAGGCCAGCTTGAAAGCTGCTATGACGCAATACTCTTGGATTACCTACTCAAGCCAGGCCAGAGAAGCCTCTCATTCACTTACACCTCTTCAATAAAAGAGCACCCCATCCTGATGGACTTTCAGGAAAAGTGGGCAAAGGCAGTCCACGCTTTCTACATCAAACCGGTTGCATTTGACAGGCCTTTGAGGGTGGAGTTCCTGCATCCAGATGGCCAGGAAATCTCAAAGCATGTTTCCAGGATTGCCTCAACTGTTCTATCCCAAAGCTGCCTGCACAGGGAATACGCTTACCCCGCGATTTTGATTGAGGCAGACTTCAACGCAAGGCTGAAGCCAGGGGAAATTGAAATCGTTTACGACAAAATTTTAAACAAATTGGGCAAGGGATTTAAATTAAGGCTAAGGCGGGATAACAGGCCATTCTAAGGTGACTGAATTGGCAGAAGAGAAAATTGGAACAATCATTTCAACGCAGGACAGCCCAAGCCCCAGCAGCGTTGACTTTGTTGTAAACAAGGGCATTATCCACAGGGGCCAGTTTGTTGAACTGCCCTGTTCAGAGGGAACAATGATTGCACTGGTAAATGACGTCATCAAAACAAACAGGTACTTTGAGAGGGCTGATTCAGTAAAGGAATTCGAGAGCAATGGCTCCGCCCTGTTCGAGCAGTTTCCAACAGCAGAATGGGAATACCTTGTTGCAAAAACAAGGCCGCTTGGGGTTTTTACAGCAGACGGCCTGACAAAAAGGCCAACATTCCCGCCTTCGCCCGGGACAAGGGTAAGCCTTGCAAGAAAGGAGTCCCTGCAAAGATTTCTGCACTTTGACCAAGAATCAGGCCTTCATTTGGGCGAGGTAGAGCACCATCAGCTGCCGGTAAAGCTGAATGTTTCCTCTCTTTTGAAGAAGCACCTTGCAATTTTGGCAATGAGTGGTTTCGGCAAAAGCCATTTTGCCTCTGTTATGCTTGAGGAATTGCTTGACAGAAAAAAAGAGCACGGCAGAATTGCTGTCTTGGACCCGCACGGCGAATACAGCAGCTTTGCTGAACCAACAAAGGACAAGAACTGCAAGGATTACAGCAACAAAACAAAGCTGATTAAAGCTCACGATATCAAAATCGGCGTTCCAAAATTAAGTGTTAACATTGTTTCAGGCATAATCCCTGGTTTATCTGCTCCCCAAAAGCGGGACCTAAGCAGGCTGCTAAGCAAATTGAAGAGCGAAATGAAGCAGGGCATGGGCCCATTTGACCTGAATGATTTAAGAGATGCAATTGCAAGAGACGAAGGAATCAAGGAGAACAGCAAAAGCCCATTAATAGCCTGGCTTGATTCCCTCAGAGAAATGCACCTATTTGGCAAAACAGACAACCCAAGCGTTGTTGATTTAGTTAAACCAGGCCAGCTTACAGTGATTGACTTAGGCGATTTAATCAATCTGAAGAAGAAGCAGATAATTGTAAGCTACTTTGCGCAACGCTTATTCTATGAGAGAAGGAACAAATTCATTCCGCCTTTCCTGCTTGTTCTGGAGGAAGCCCATCAGTTCATCCCCCAAATAGCTAAATCAGAGACTGCAATTTCAAGGAGCATTATCAGAACAATTGCTAGGGAAGGAAGAAAGTTTGGTGCGTCACTTTGCTTGATTTCACAGAGGCCGGTTCAATTGGATACAACCGCCCTTTCACAATGTGGTACCCACATCATCTTGCGAATCACTAATCCTTATGATTTGAAGCACATTGGAGAAAGCAGCGAAGGCCTTGACAGCAAAAGCCTTGACATGATTACTTCATTAAGGGTTGGAGAAGCCCTCATAGTTGGAGAGGCCACCCACTTCCCTGTTTTCTTCAAAGTGAGGCAGAGAAAAAGCCAGGAGAGCAAGCACGAAATTCCCTTGGAGAGAGCAGCCCTGCAATTTGAAGAGGAAAAAGAGAAAAAAGACAGTGAAACAGCAGCATTGCTCTGATGCGGCTTTGCGTCTCTGGCCCTCTGATGCTATTATGCCCTATTGAACTTAATTCTTTCTATCAACTGCTCTGATGCCGTCTCTGATACGAAACCTTTTTAAAGAAAAGACCCTCTTATGATACAACATGCCTTTAGGAAGACTTGTTGCAGCAGCTAAAGAGAACACACCGAAGATAAACCCACGCAAGGTTTTGATGAATTTTGTTGACGCTGATTTAGTAAAATCCAAACAAGAAACGCATGAAGAGCTTGACTGGCGGCAATGCAAGTATGTTAAAAATGTTGGCGGCAAGGCAACCTGCATGCAGTACATGAGTTTTTGCGCCATGGAGAAATGCAAGCTCAGCTATATGCAAAGCGATTTCTTTTCCTACAAAAAGCACCTGAAAAAGGCTGAAAAGGAGTTTGCAGCAAAAGCAGCGGAACAATCCAAAGAGGAATAACCACCGGAACACCACTCTCTTACCAGGTTATTTAAATACCAAAACTTCCCCTATTTTGCAGTATGGCCTCCTTAACCCCCACAAAACTATGGCTAACCGATGCTAAATACCTAGAGGACAAAAGGGCGGTTTTGCTGAATTTCTCCCAAATTGACATTAGGAGAAATCTGCTCATGCCCTTCTTCCCCTCCTTTTACCTGAGCAAAAAAATAGTAGAAGAGAAGCAACTGCATTCTTTGCTTTCCTCGTTTGATAAAAAATCCTTCAAATTGGAGGAGGAAAAAACCGCATTCAAGGTAACCGGCTCAAGCTTTTCCAACCTAACAGGGATTGCAAACCTTCTTTTCCAGGAAATGAACCTTAAACCAATAGTTTTGGAACCGGAAAGGCAATTCCTGCTTCAAAAAAACTGGAGCTACTTTGACTGCTTTCAATTCTTCTCAGAGAAAGAATTCCTAAAAGCAGAGTGCAATGAGCTCCCTGCAGTAAAGCTGCCGTTTTTCTCAGAGCCATTGCATGAAACAGTCCAGCAATTGCTTGCTGCTGACCAAAGCACAGCCCTCAAAATACTTGAATCAATTGCATTAAGCAACACCCTGCACTTGCCCCTAATTACTTTATCACCCCACAATAGCATGCATGCAGAGGCCTTCTTTGAAAACATTTTCTGGCAACAAGGCAAAAACAAGAACACAGCTAAGAGCAGCCCGCTGCCGCAAAGCAAAAGGCCTCTGCCCAATATCCCCAACACAACCTTGTTTGACTTCAGCCAGCTTTGGCCCACCATTCTAACAAAGCCATTCTACAATATTTCAATTGAAACAATAGGATGCAACTGCTGCAGGCCCAGCTCACTAAGCTCTGGAAATGTCCTGCCAAACACCATGGTGCAGGTTGAATTTTTGCAGGACGCTTTTTATTTTGACAGCATTTTTCCAAGCTTTGCCCAAGACTTCCACAGAAAAAACAAAGCAAAGGAAAACAGGCTGCGAAGAAAAAAGGAGTTCTGTTTGCCCTCAGTCCCGGTTGGGCCATTTGACAGAGGCCATACAGCAGCCATCCCACTGCACGATGCAATAACCCTAAGCCAAAGAAACAAGGTGAAAATAATTTCCATTCAAGCCCTGCACTGGTTCTGCTTAAAGAGGGAATCAGCAATAGCAAAGAAAATCACAGCCTTTCAG
>JAFCFG010000120.1 GCA_017608725.1 Candidatus Iainarchaeum sp. | reverse complement strand
CGCTTACTACTGCAATCGGGTATGCATAAGCCCAGAAGACCTCTCTCTGAGGAGAGATAAACTCTCTGGGGGATATCCGACCGCTCCTCTCAGCCCTTTTGCAGTACTCTTCTAGGTCTATTGGCCTTATTTTCCTCTTTCCAAACGGCAAAAACCGTAGCACTTTTTGGAAAAGCTTTATCAAAGACTTAACTGGCTTTGGTCTGGCAAAGTAAGCTATGTCCTCCAAAACTTCCTCTTCAATCTCTCTCCTTACAATAAAATCGTAAAGCTCAATCTTTCTCGGAGTAATATGCCAAGGGCTTCCTTTTTCATACTTCCTTGCCCTAAACCAGCCTAAAAGCTTTTCTATATGGCTTGGATAGCCATGAACTGCAACAATTATGTGGCTAATGCTTTCACCATCCTTTTAGCCCCCCTTTCAATATGGGCTTTGGCTCTTGCCCTTCCCTGCCTTCTGCCATGCATAATAAACCTGTTTCCTTTTGTTCCGTATTTCTCAATGAACTTAGCTAAAGCATAGCCTGTGCCAAAACCAGTTGCCTTTGCCCAATCGTCCATTATTTTCCTGACCCTGACTTTGTGGGGTTTTGAGCCCCTGTCAATTGCGGCTATAACCTTAGGTCTTCTGGTGGAATACACTTCGTATCGCCCTTCTTTTACTTTTCTTGCATGAATGGTTTTTGCAAGGTACGGTCTGGAATGCCTTGTGGGCGGATTAGTCATAGCAGCTCTCCGTATGGCAGAAGCCCAAGTCTGTGCAACATTCCAAGACAGCCTGTTTCCTTCCTTTTCAGCATATTCTTTAAAACCATCCATATTGCTTTCAAGCTTGTCAAGCTTTCCAGATACAATCAAATTTATTCTGTAAACCATATCAGCTCACCGCATAATCCGTTACAAAACTGTAAGTCATTGACCTCTCATACACCTTTATTTTGCCATGCTCATAGAATGAAAACGATGTGCCGCTAATCCCGATATTAAAAATGCTGTTATCCTTCAGTGTTTTCTCGCTTGACTCAATCGTATTTGATATGTCAGCACACAAGTCATCCAAACTGGCTAAACTGGTTGTCTGCACGGAAATAGTTACGCTTAAAGCAAGAGTCCTGCTATCCAAGCTGTTTTTGTCCTCACCAACAGATTCAACAGGTTCAACAACCACAATAGGATAATCAGATTTGGTTGTAATGGATATGTCTGGATAAGAGCTAACCAAGCTGGAAATAGCGACACTGTAGCCTGATTTGTCCGCATTGATTAAATCCCAAATGGTTCTCCAAGCATTATTCCAAACAGCTGACTTGCTTACAGCAGGCATCCTGCATCTGCTCCTAATTGTTTATTCGGCAACCCTGTTGCCTATCAGTAAGAAAAAGAGTTTATCGGATTTAAAAGCTATATTATCTTTTTACAACAAATTTCACAGGCACATACAATTAAAATGTTTTACAGCCACTAATTTTTTGTTATAAAATGGTTGCTGCTAAAAGCATCAGGCTTAATATTGGCTGTGGAAACGACTACAGAAAAGGCTGGGTTAATATTGATTTTGACAAAACAGTTAAGGCTGATTTATACTGTGATGTCAGAAATGGATTGCCTTTTGCAGATGAAAATGTGGAATACATTAATCTAAGCAGAATGTTGATATACATATTTGACTACCAATCTCTTTTGGACGAATGTTACAGGGTTTTAGTCAAAGAGGGAAAAATAGAAATAAGGGAAAACAATAATACATCGTTAGGTTGCAGATTAAAGATGTTATTTGGCAGACCCGATTTTTTAGAGCCAATAATTACAAGAAGATGCAGGTTTTGGACAATAGGCTCTTTGAAAAGAGCTTTGGAAAATAGCGGTTTTGCTGTTATTCGCTGTTATGGCTTGAGTGAAACATTTGGAAGGCTTTTGCCTGCCTCTTTAGCAGGCGATTTCATAATGATTGGAAAAAAAACGTCAGACTCTTTTACAGCCTAACTCGTAATGCCCTTTAAGCTTGTCTGCATAGTGAATGAAAAAGGTTTTTCCATTCCTCTCTATCTTGTTTCCAACCTTAAAATAGGTGGCTGCTGAATCATTTTCATCAGCAAATACAATCAGGTCTTCTGGCTCAAGCCTCCCTTCCCTAACTTCTTCATCTTCCGTTGAAGCAACCTGAATTATGCCACTGACAGTAAATACCCCGCTTACTGTTTCAGTTGCCCCTCCACGTTCATCAAAAGACCTTTCAATGTTTTTAAGCGTAACCGATTCAATTAAGTCAGGATTATTAAACAGCATGCTGAAATCAAAAATACTTCTTGCCAATCACTTCACCTGCTATACAGTGTTTGCAGCATCTTTTCGCTTCAATGCCTTGCTGAGTATCTGGGTAACGGTTCTCCTGTAATCATTGTAGTGCTTCTCAAATCCCATTGCTGGCTTCATAACAGCCAAATGCCTCACCCTGTAAGCCTGAAGCTTGCCAGCATCTACTTTCGTGTACATTAAGGCATTGCATAACTGGACTAATGCCAGCTTTGCCAAGGAATGCGGTGTCTCCAATTCAACAGGGCTTGATGACCAAGTCAGATACAGGGTTTCACTTGCGCTTGGAGCAGAAGCAAGCTCTATTTTTCCAATCTCATCATCAGCAATTGACGACACAGTATAGGCTGTCCTTGTGCCACTGCTATCAAGAGTATAAGCTATTACATCGTTCTCATCTATCTTGCCATCGTCATTGTAATCCCCGATAGGGTAATCTGGAACATAAAAAGTTGTATTGCTCCCATCTATCTTGTTTTCCTTCTCATTGCTCAAGCTGGCTACCATCCAGTCAGAGTGCTTAGTCAGTATGTCATGGTTAAACTGGACAGTTGCAAAACTAAGAAGGCTTTGAACATCATTGTCACTGACATCAGTAGAGCCTAAATTGCCTAACAACCTAATATCATTAACAGATATGTTTTCGGTATATGTCGCCATCTTTTACACCTTCTCCTTGCCGTTTACTTCGATATCCTCCATTTCACCCAAAAGATAGGCATAAACCCACCAGTCCTTGCCGTCAACTTTTCTCAAGCCAAGCTCTTCCCTTTCAGTAGGCTTAATGCTACTAGCATCAATTTTCTTAAACCTGCGACCTTTCAGGTTGCAAACCTTAGAAATAATGCTGGTTATCCAATTTATTAACTTTAGCATTGGCATTGGTCTGCCAAAATAAGCAATATCACTGGCAACCTTGTCTTTAATCTCCCGCTTCATCACCAAATCGTATAACTCTATTTTTCTGGGCTGGACGTTCCACATTCCTCCCTTTTCATATTCCTTGCTTTTAAGCCACTGGATAAACCTCTTGTTGTTTTCTGGGTCTCCGTGCACTGCTATGATTAAATGAGTTATTTTGCCACCTTCATAAATTCCTCAAAATACTGTGCTATTTCAATCACTTTCTCTGCTGCTGCCACCAAATCAGTTTCCCTCTTGCTTTCAAAGCTATTAAGATACAAACCTGTAGCTGACTTAATCGCCTGCAGTCTGG